>JBEDFH010000107.1:911-4917 GCA_041175265.1 Pseudomonadota bacterium
ACAATCATCGCCATGGCTAAATTTTTAGGTGAATGAAATTGATCCCAATCGCGTTCACGCACGAAAGCATTCACTTTGGCACGTAATTCATCCAAGCTATCGGCCATTATTTTTCCTTTCGGTTAGACCCTGCCACCAGTTTGATTTCAAATAAACGACATTCGAGCGGTCCATTAAAAAGCGGTGTACGCTTAGAAGGTGATAAACGCATCATCTTAGGCAGGCGCATATCATTGGTTAAGAAATAAGCATTCCAACCTGCAAATTTACGCTTCAAAGCTTCACCCATTTTTGGATAAAGCTCAGCCAGCTCTTCATCTTCTCCAATGCGCACGCCATAAGGTGGATTAGCCACCATCGTGCCTTCACCCGCCGGCGCTGGCACTTGCGTAAATTCTAATTGAGCAATCTGTACTGCTTCCAATAAACCTAAATTCTAATTGAGCAATCTGCACTGCTTCTAATAAACCCGCTTGCTCCAAGTTTTGCTTAGCCACACGGACTGCGCGCAAATCCATATCGCTACCGTAAATCTTAGAAAACTTCACAGGCTTCGCTTTTTTCAAAGCATCTTCTCGCAAAGTGTTCCAGAGTTTCGCGTCAAAATTACTCAGTTTCTCAAAACCAAAATGACGATTCGAGCCTGGTGCAATATTAAGCGCCATCATGGTCGCTTCTAACAAAAATGTACCACTACCACACATAGGATCAAGGAAAGGTGTGCCTGGCTTCCAGCCTGACAACTTGATAATGCCAGCCGCTAAATTCTCACGTAAAGGCGCTTCAATACTTGCACGACGCAAGCCGCGTTGATACAAAGCATCGCCCGAAGTGTCTAAATAAAACTGATAGCTATCCGCTGCCAAATAAGCATGAATGCGAACATCAGGCTCTTTGGTATCGATATAAGGACGGCTTTTAACTGCTTGACGGAATTTATCGCAAACAGCGTCTTTAATACGCAAAGTTGCAAATTCTAAACTTTTGAGTGGACACTTCACGCCGGTGACTTTCACCATAAAGTCATTACTGACCTTAAACCAGCTTGGCCAATCTAGCTTGTAAGCGGCATTAAATAAATCATCCTCGGTGGCATAGCGACCAGTAGCAACGCGCCACATAATTCGCGTCGCAATTCGACTCTCTAAGTTGGCACGATAACAAGTCGCCATATCGCCACTAAAGCTCACTCCGCCATCGGTGGCTTGTACCGCCTTAGCACCAACGCTCACCAGCTCATCGGCTAACAGTGCTTCAAGGCCGCGTGGGCAAGTGGCAAAAAAATTGTGCTGACTCATGTGTATTACTTTCTTTAATTTTACGCTTCAAATAAGAGGCGATTGGTAGTGCTGTTGTTTTCATCTTTGAGCTTTTCAACAAACTCAAGAAACTCTATTTTGTGATCTTCTTGCAAGGCTTTTGCTCTCACCCTTAAAGTAGACCAACGTAAATCTCGTGGTGGTCGCTTAAAACCAAAAACGACGATATTGCCAGGACGACCAGTCCTTAAAACAAGAACACGATCATTAAAACTTTGCTCAATTCGTTGCAAATAAATATCAAAATTTTTATCTGAACCCCAAAGGTTCACAGCCAGCATACCATCTAAGCGCAAGGACTCAGCGCAAGTATCAAAGAAGGCTTGATTATATAAATCATGAGGCACGCCTTGGCTATCAAATACGTCCAACAACAATACATCGGTACTGTTAGGGTTTTCTTGCAAATAGGCAACACCATCGCCTTCAATCACCTCTAAGCGATCATCATTCTCTGGCAAAAAGAAATGGCTACGTGCGACTTGAATAATGCGTGGATTGATTTCAACGGCACGCGTAGAAATCTCAGGTAAAAAATGATGAATGTATTTAGGAATAGACCCGCCACCTAAGCCTATCATTAAGACCTGTTTCGGCTGCTTCATGAACAACAAAAACATCATCATGCCGCGCGAATAAGCAAGTTCCAACTCAAAAGGTGCTTTCACACGCATGGCACTCTGAACTGTTTCGGAGCCTAAATACAGTGACCGGACACCATCCATCTCACTCACATCAACGCTCTCTTCACCGGTGATTCCCTTATGAACAGCCCTAGAGATTCTTCGCCCAATGTGTCGCATTACAGTACTTCCTCCACCCCTTTAGTATCGTCAATAGCGACATCCACAGGTGTGGCTTCTGCTTCTACGGCTTTAAAGCGTGTATCAATTTCCATCATTAAGGTATCAATCCGTTTCACTTCCAAAGTGACGCGAGTGCCAACTGGCAATTCAGGCAAGCTATGCACCTTAGTGATGTAAGGCATATGATCAAACCGCACTAAGTTTTCACGCCAAACCGTTGCAGAAATCTCCTGCACATTCTCTTGTACTAAATATTGTAAGCACCAATAACGTTCCATCCGCGTTTGAAACTCGCTATAGGCACTATAGGTACTATCAAAGTGACGCATAATCATCACTAATTCATCGCTATTCTGCGGATAAACAGGTTCATCGCCTTTCACCACTGCCATAATCTGACGTTGATTCACTAAGTCTACAGCGCGTCTTAAAGGCGATGTGCTCCAAGCATATTGGGCCACGCCTAAACCTTGATGTGGTTCTGCTTGCGTCGTCATGTAAACCTTACCGCCGTTCTGTGCGCGATAAATGCCTGGCACTTGATGCTCAGCAAGCAGCGCACCCCACTGGCTATTGGCCTCTATCATTAACTCAGCCACCAATTTATCCATCGGTGAACCACGACGACGACCAACAATACGCACTTTGCCGTCTTCTACGTAAAAGTTGTAATCAATCTGAATTGGTCGATTAGGGTCATGCTTACCACGTGCTTTTTCTAGTGACTCCGCTAAGTTAAATAATAGCGACAACTTTTCCCAATAAGGATGACCATTATTCTCAGCTAAAGTCTCTTCATTGAAGTAAGGCTCTAAACTATCGTGACGCAAGTTATCCACGACATGGATCAATTCAACCTTGCTCTCGCGATGGGTAATCGTTAAATCCGCAGCCACATCTAAATACATCGACAATGCTGGCTTCCACTCACCTTCATTGAGGCTAAATGGGGTAATGGCTTGCTCAGGCAACATCGTTACCTTATTGCCTGGCATATACACCGTTGATAAGCGATGTAAGGCAACTTCATCCAGCGCACTATGCGGGGCAATACCAAACGCAGGAGCGGCAATATGAATGCCAATACGATGTGCACCATCAGCCAGTGTTTGCACTGAAAACGCATCATCAATTTCAGTGGTTGTGCTGTCATCAATACTAAAGGCTTCAATCTCTGCGCGCGGCAAATCTTGAGGGATCGCATTCACTTCTAGACCAGACTCCGCAAAAGCAATACCTTTCGGAAAATGCTCACGCAAGAATGCACCTAAGTGATAATCATGATTAGACTTGATACCACCTGCATAAGAAATGACTTGGACAGGATTCACATGTAGCTCAGCAGAGGCCTGCTCAAGCGCCTTCCATTCCATGCTGTTTTTATCAGGCTCGTATAACAACATATCGAGCTTGAGCCCCAGCTCTTCTGGCATTTGCTTAGCTTTAAGTTGCTCAACAAAGATTTGGATTTTTTCAGCCTGCAAACGCTTTTTCTCAAGCGCAGCTAATGCCGCTTTCAATGTATCTGGTGGCGCAGACTTATAACGACCTTTACCTTTACGGTAAAAATAAACAGGCGCACTATGTAAGCGCATGGCCACGGCAGCAGCCTGCACTGGACTTGCTTTTTGGCCATAATATTCCTGAGCGAGCTCCTCAAAGCCAAATTCAGGTTCACCACAACACTCCCACAAAAACGGCACTTCTAAGTTTTCAGCTTCTGCATTCGCAGCCTCCATAAAACTTGCCAAAGCACCTTCAAAGCGCAAAAGCACATTCGCGGCTTTAATTTTAGATCGCTTACCACTGACAGATTCCACTTGCAAAGCCCCTGCCGTTTCTGACATGACTGAAGCAACTTTAAACCCGCCATCTTCTTCA
>JBEDFH010000108.1:0-3551 GCA_041175265.1 Pseudomonadota bacterium
CGTATTCCAAGCACACAGGAATATTTACAGGTGGTCGGTGACACCATCAGCAAGCATCATGCACAAATCTATCAGTACCTTAACTTTAATTTGATGGCGGAATACGACACTAGCAACAAGCACAATCAGGCTGCTCAAGGTAAGAAAATCATTGCCATTAGTGCGTCTGCTGAAGTATAAAGTCAAAAACATTATTAAAATAAAAAAATGAGACATGTGGGAGCAAGGTTAAGATGAACTCAATCGAATCAGTCATGCATGAGACGCGCGTTTTTGAACCAAGTGCAGACTTACAAAAAAATGCTGCAGTTCCTGGCATGGCGGCTTATCAAGCATTATGCAAATCAGCAGAAGATGATTATGAAGGTTTTTGGGCAAGACTTGCTCGAGAATTACTCACATGGAACAAACCATTCACTCAAACATTGGATGAATCTAATGCGCCATTCTATCGTTGGTTTGGCGATGGTGAATTAAATGCATCATACAACTGCTTAGATCGTCATTTAGCAACACGCGGCAATCAAACTGCAATTATTTTCGAAGCGGATGATGGCACTGTCAGCCATGTAACCTACCAAGATCTTTACCACCGCGTTTGCCAATTCGCAAATGGTTTAAAAACGCTCAAACTGAATACTGGTGATCGAGTCATTATTTATTTGCCTATGGGCGTTGAAGCTGTTGTAGCGATGCAAGCCTGTGCTCGGTTAGGTCTAACTCACTCTGTTGTATTTGGTGGATTCTCATCCAAGAGCTTGCAAGAACGTATTCAAGATACTGGCGCACGTGCCGTCATTACTGCTGACGGTCAATTTCGTGGCGGCAAAGCACTTCCGCTTAAAGCGGCTGTAGATGAAGCTTTAGCAATGGAAGGTTGCGAAACCGTAGAGAAAGTCATCGTCTACAAGCGTACTGGCGGTGAAATCAAACTCAATGCTAAGGACGTTTGGTGGAATGATTTAATTGCTGGCCAAGCTAATACATGCGATCCAGTTTGGGTTAATGCTGAGCACCCATTGTTTCTACTTTATACATCGGGATCAACAGGCAAGCCAAAAGGTGTTCAACACTCAACTGCCGGCTATTTACTTCATGCAATGAATACCATGCGCTGGACTTTTGATGCAAAAGAAGGTGATGTTTTCTGGTGTACCGCTGACGTGGGTTGGATTACCGGCCACACTTACGTTGCTTACGGCCCTCTTGCACTAGGTGTAACTCAAGTCGTATTCGAAGGCATTCCAACTTACCCAGATGCAAGCCGTTTTTGGCGCATGATTGCTGCTCATAAAGTCAGCATTTTCTATACTGCACCAACAGCGATTCGCTCTTTAATTAAATCTTCAAGCACCAATCCAGAGCTGCATCCAAAACAATATGATTTAAGCAGCTTACGTCTGCTTGGCTCTGTAGGTGAACCGATCAATCCTGAAGCTTGGATGTGGTACTACGAGGAAGTAGGCAACAGTAAATGTCCTATCTTGGATACTTTCTGGCAGACGGAAACAGGTGGCCACGTGATTACTCCATTACCTGGAGCAACTCCGCTTATTCCTGGATCCTGTACATTACCTTTCCCTGGGGTACAGGCTGACGTTGTAGATGAAACAGGTCACGATGTTCCCTGGGGTACGGGCGGCTTAATGGTCATCAAACGCCCTTGGCCTTCTATGATTCGCACTATCTGGAACGATGATGCACGTTATGTGAAGTCTTATTTCCCTGAAGATTTAGGTGGAAAATTATATCTAGCAGGTGACGGTGCAATCCGTGATGCGAAGACTGGTTACTTCACCATCATGGGTCGAATTGACGATGTTCTAAATGTTTCAGGTCACCGTTTAGGCACGATGGAAATTGAATCTGCTTTAGTTGCTAACGCACTGGTTGCTGAAGCTGCGGTCGTTGGAAAACCACACGATATTAAAGGCGAATCTATCGTTGCCTATGTGGTATTAAAAGGTAAACGCCCAGAAGGTGAAGAAGCCAAAAAGATTGTGGCTGAATTACGCGACTGGGTTGGTAAAGAAATTGGTCCAATCGCTAAACCTGATGAAATTCGTTTTGGTGATAACTTACCAAAAACACGTTCAGGAAAAATTATGCGTCGTTTACTTCGCAGCTTGGCTAAAGGTGAAGAAATTACATCTGATATTTCAACACTAGAAAATCCAGCGATTTTAGAGCAGTTAAAACAAGCTATTTAAGATATCTAAAAAAATAGTCTTAAAACAAGTATTATCCTAGATGGGGCGTTAAGCCCCATCTCTTTGTACACTGCTTGATTTACAGATGAAGCATTCACGCTTATCATGCTGCGCCGTAGAGTTTTTTGTTAATTACATGTATTTTAGAATGAGAGATTGATGTCAAATCAGCATGTCGATATTTTATTAGTGGGCGCAGGAGTTATGAGCGCAACGCTAGCGGCTATGTTGAATCATCTAGATTCTGATTTAAAAATCAGCATGGTGGAACGCTTGAGTGAAGTCGCATCGGAAAGCTCCGACGGATGGAACAATGCGGGAACTGGCCATGCAGGTTATTGCGAACTGAATTACACACCACAAAATTCAGATGGCAGCATTAGCATAGAACGTGCTTTAGGCATCAATGCAGCTTTTGAAATATCCCTTCAGTTTTGGTCTTACTTGGTTGATCAAAACATTCTAGAGCCTAAAAAATTCATTAACCCTACCCCGCACGAAAGTTTTGTATGGGGTGCAGCAAACGTTGCTTTTCTAAAAGAACGCCATGCAAAACTCAGCGCACATCCATTGTTCAAAGACATGGAATACACTGAAGACCCTGAAGTATTGATGCAATGGATGCCACTTGTGATGCAAGGTCGCGACCCCAAACAGCCAGTCGCTGCCACACGCCTTGCTTATGGTACGGATGTAGACTTTGGTGCTTTGACGCGCGATCTGATTAACCATCTAAAATCACAATCGAATTTTGATATCAGCCTTAATCAATCTGTACGTCGCTTAAAACAAGATAAGCGTGGTCTTTGGCATGTCGGCATGCAAGATCACTTAAGTAAAAAAACGCATACAATTACTGCCAAGTTTGTATTTCTAGGTGCGGGTGGCGGAGCACTGCCACTTCTACAAAAATCAGGCATCGCTGAAAGTAAAGGTTATGGCGGATTCCCCGTCAGTGGATTATGGCTAGTCTGTAAAAATCCAGAAGTCATTAAACAACATCACGCCAAAGTATATGGCAAGGCGGCAATTGGCGCGCCTCCGATGTCTGTACCCCACTTGGATACACGCATCATTAATGGCGAACCTGCATTATTGTTTGGCCCATATGCAGGCTTCACGACCAAATTCCTAAAAGAAGGATCTTTTCTAGACCTGCTCAGCTCAGTTAGAACGAACAATGTAAAACCTATCATGGCGGCTGGTATTCACAATGTCGATTTGACTAGGTATTTAATCAGTGAAGTATTTCAATCTCAAAAAAGCCGAATCAAATCATTACAAGAATACTTTCCGACTGCAAAAGCTGAAGATTGGCATTTAGCAAAAGCAGGTCAACGG
>JBEDFH010000109.1:0-6160 GCA_041175265.1 Pseudomonadota bacterium
CATGACCATGTCCCTTGCCGTAGCTTGCTAAGATCGTTGCAACCTCTTTTTCAATGGCTTCCGGTGTAGATAGTAAAATCGCTGGATCCATATTGCCTTGAAGTGCCACTTTATCACCAACACGTTGACGTGCTTCACCAATGCTAACCGCCCAATCCAAACCTAAGGCATCTGCACCAATCTGTGCTTGTGCTTCTAACCAAAGTGCGCCGCCTTTAGTAAATACAATGCTTGGGACTTTTTGACCTTCTGCTGTTTTAGTCAGGCCATTCACAATTTTTTGCATGTAGTTGAGTGAAAATTCTTGATAGGCATTATGTGAAAGTGCACCGCCCCAAGAATCAAAAATCATCACAGCTTGAGCACCCGCAGCAATTTGCGCATTCAAATATTGAATCACGGTTTGTGCAGTGGTTTCTAGAATATGGTGCAGTAAATCAGGACGTGCATACGCCATCTTTTTGATGTTCAAAAAGTCGGTACCGCCCTTGCCTTCAACCATGTAAGTAGCGAGCGTCCAAGGGCTACCTGAAAAGCCGATGAGTGGCACACGGCCATTGAGTGTTTTGCGAATTTGGCTGACGGCATCAAACACGTATTGCAGTTTTGCCATGTCGGGCACTTCTAGTTTTTGAATATCTGCTTCTTGTTGAAGCGTGCGTTCAAATTTAGGACCTTCACCTTCTTCAAAATAAAGTCCTAAGCCCATTGCATCAGGCACTGTCAAAATGTCTGAGAATAAAATCGAAGCATCCAGTAATGGATAGCGGTCTAATGGCTGAATTGTGACTTCGGTCGCGAAGTCCGGATTCTTACAAAGCTGCAGAAAACTGCCAGCAGTTTTACGACTTTCACGATACTCAGGTAAATAGCGCCCTGCTTGTCGCATCATCCATACAGGGGTGTAATCTGTTGGTTGGCGCATGAGCGCTTTTAGAAAAGTATCGTTCTTTAACATCGTCATTTTTTATCTTTAATGTAGTAATTCAATGATGAAAAAAGGGTGCTAAGCACCCTTTTCTTTTACGCTAAATTAGCGAGGTAAATTAGATGAACCCATTAAGAATTCATCGACTGCTCTGGCGCATTGACGGCCTTCGCGAATCGCCCAAACAACAAGTGATTGACCACGACGCATATCGCCCGCCGCAAAAATCTTGGTTTTAGATGTTGCGTAGCAACCTTCACCATCCGTTGTTGCTTTAGCGTTGCCACGTGTATCTTTTTCAACGCCAAAGGCATCAAGTACTTTTTGCATTGGACTGACAAAACCCATGGCTAATAGAACAAGATCGGCTTTAATAGTAAATTCCGAGCCTGGCACTTCAACCATTTTGCCGTCTTTCCACTCAACCTTAGCACCTTTAAGTGCAGTGACTTTGCCGTTCTCACCAATCAGTTCTTTGGTTGTGATAGACCAGTCACGATCGCAACCTTCTTCGTGTGAACTTGAAGTGCGCAGTTTGAGCGGCCAGTTTGGCCATACCATTTCTTTGTTTTCTTTTTCTGGCGGTTGCGGCATCAATTCAAATTGTGTGATTGAAACAGCGCCATGACGGTTAGAAGTCCCTACACAGTCAGAACCTGTATCGCCGCCGCCAATCACGACCACATGTTTATTGGTCGCCATAATTTGATTCGGAATAGTATCGCCTGCCACCACTTTATTTTGTGGTGTTAAGAAATCCATCGCGAAATGTACGCCATCAAGTTCACGACCTGGTACTGGAAGGTCGCGTGGATTTTCTGCACCACCCGCTAAAATCACAGCATCGAAATCTTTGGTGAGATCTTCAGCGCTTACGTTTTCGCCAACAGCATGATTCACACGGAACTCAACGCCTTCGGCTTCCATTTGTTTGATGCGACGGTCAATATGGCTTTTCTCAAACTTAAAGTCAGGGATGCCGTAACGTAATAAACCACCAATGCGTGTTTCTTTTTCAAACACCACAACACTATGGCCAGCACGCGCCAATTGTTGAGCTGCTGCCATACCTGCAGGGCCTGAGCCTACGATGGCAATTTTTTTGCCAGTTTTATGTGATGGTGGTTGTGGTACTACCCAATTATTTTCCCAAGCTTTATCAATGATGGCGTGTTCGATTGATTTAATACCAACCGCATCATCATTAATGTTAAGTGTACATGCTGCTTCGCAAGGTGCTGGGCAGATACGACCCGTAAATTCTGGGAAGTTGTTAGTTGAATGCAATACGTCAATCGCACCGCGCCAATCTTGTTGGTAAACCAAATCATTCCAGTCAGGAATAATATTGTTGATTGGACAGCCTGTTGTACAGAATGGAATGCCGCAGTCCATACAACGTGCGCCTTGTACTTTTGCATCAGCATCGCTGAGATGTAGTACAAATTCTTTGTAGTTTTTAACACGATCAGTGACTGGTAAATTAGCCTCTGAAAGACGTTGATACTCCATAAAACCGGTGACTTTACCCATTATGCAGCTTCCTTCTTAGCAGCAGCGGCTAACTCTGTGAGTGCACGCTTGTATTCATTTGGCATCACTTTAACAAACTTAGTTCTCATGTTCGCCCAATCTGCGCGAATCGCTTGAGCACGTTCACTGCCTGTGTAGGCAATGTGTTTATCAATGAGTGTTAATAATGTTGTTTCGTCGGCTTGATTCAAGTGATTGACGCTACCAGCAGTAAAGGTAGAAGCAGGCTCAACTTTTTCGAGTGAAACCATGCCCATGTTGCAACGTTTGTTGAACATGCCATCTTCGTCATATACATAAGCCACACCGCCAGACATACCAGCAGCGAAGTTAAGGCCAGTTTGACCAAGCACAACGACGGTACCACCAGTCATATACTCACAACCGTGGTTACCAACGCCTTCAACGACTGCGCTTGCGCCTGAATTACGTACACAGAAACGTTCGCCTGCGACGCCGCGGAAATAGCTCTCGCCTGTGGTTGCGCCAAACATGACTGTGTTACCAGCAATCACGTTTTCATGCGCGACACCGCGGAAAGCTTTAGGTGGTTTAATCACGATGCGACCGCCACATAAGCCCTTACCAACGTAATCGTTACCTTCGCCAGTCAGTTCTATGCTGATGCCATGTGCCAAGAATGCGGCAAAACTTTGGCCAGCAGTCCCCGCTAACTTAATGTTAATCGTGTCGTCTGGTAAACCTGCATTGCCATAAATGCTTGCCACTTGATTAGACAACATGGTGCCGCAAGTACGGTTAGTGTTGGTAATAGGCAAGTCAATATTGACCTTCTCACCTTTTTCTAAGGCTGGCTTAGCAAGTGCGATGAGTTGATTATCAAGCGCATGCTGCAAACCATGATCTTGGTTTTCGTTATGATGCAATGAAACTTCTTCACCCACTTTAGGCTGGTGGAATATCTTAGTGAAATCCAAGCCTGAAGCTTTCCAGTGATCCAAGCCTTTTTGCATATCCAATAAATCAGCGCGACCGATTAAGTCGTTAAATTGACGGATACCCATTTCAGCCATTAATTCGCGAACTTCTTCAGCGATCCACCCCTACCGGGCAAGTGTTGAGATGGCATTTACGCATCATGATGCAGCCTTCAACAACAAGCGGTGCTGTCGCAAAACCAAATTCATCTGCACCAAGTAAGGCGCCAATCAGTACGTCGCGACCTGTTTTCATTTGGCCGTCAACTTGCAAGATTACACGGCCACGCAATTGGTTAAGTACTAAAGTTTGCTGTGTTTCAGCTAAGCCAAGTTCCCATGGCGTACCCGCATGTTTGATCGATGAAATTGGTGATGCACCAGTACCACCGTCATGACCAGCGACAACAATGTGATCTGATTTTGCTTTTGCTACACCAGCAGCAACGGTACCAATACCAGTTTCTGATACTAATTTCACAGAGATTTCAGCTTTTGGATTCGCATTTTTCAAATCGTGAATCAATTGTGCCAAATCTTCGATAGAGTAAATATCGTGATGCGGTGGTGGTGAAATTAAACCTACGCCAGGCACTGAGAAACGTAACTGCGCAATATATGGGCTCACTTTGTGGCCTGGTAATTGACCGCCTTCACCAGGTTTTGCACCTTGTGCCATTTTGATCTGGATTTGGTCGGCATTTGCTAAATATTCAGCAGTCACACCAAAACGACCTGATGCTACTTGTTTAATTTTTGAGCGCATTGAATCGCCAGCTTTAAGCGCAATGTCTTTCTCAATTAAGCTCGCGCCAATCACTTCAGCCATTGAACTTGCTTTAGCAACAGGGATGAAACGTTTAGGATCTTCGCCGCCTTCGCCGGTATTTGATTTACCGCCAATGCGGTTCATCGCAATCGCCAATGTGGCATGTGCTTCAGTTGAAATAGAACCTAAAGACATCGCGCCTGTTGCGAAACGTTTAACAATCTCTTTTGCTGGTTCAACTTCATCCAAAGGTACAGGTGCGCCAGCAGATTTAATTTCGAACAAGCTACGCAAAGTCATATGACGACGGCTTTGGTCGTTGATGAGTTTTGCATATTCTTTGTAAGTGCTTGCTTCGCCTGTGCGTGTTGCGTGTTGTAATTTAGAAATAGACTCCGGTGTCCACATGTGTTCTTCACCGCGTACACGGAAAGCATATTCACCACCTGCTTCAAGTGCATTCGCCAACACAGGATTTTCACCAAAAGCATTGTTGTGCATATTCAAGGCTTCTTGAGCCACTTCGCTTAAGCCAATACCTTCAATATGCGTTGCAGTGCCTGTGAAGTATTTTTCAATAAATGCTGTGTTGAGACCAATTGCTTCAAAGATTTGTGCGCCACAGTAAGATTGGTAAGTGGAAATACCCATCTTAGACATGACTTTATGTAAGCCTTTGCCAATGGCTTTAACAAATTTCTTGTTGCTTTCGTAAGTATCATTACCCACTAAATCAGCAATCGTTTGGAACGCCAACCAAGGGCAAACTGCTTCTGCACCATAGCCTGCAAGCAATGCGAAATGATGTACTTCGCGTGCTGAACCAGTATCAACGACTAAGCCAGTGCTGGTTCGAAGGCCGGCACGAACTAATGATTGATGCGTAGCTGAAGTTGCCAGTAATGCTGGAATCGCTAAACGGTCTTTGCTGATATTGCGATCAGATAACACTAAAACATTGAAGCCATCATGAACGGCTTTATTTGCTGCAGCGCATACTGCTTCTACCGCCGCTTCCATACCACGTTTACCTTGCTCAGCAGGGTAAGTAATGTCCAATGTAAGCGTGCGATATTGGTTTTGTGTAAAGGTGCTGATCGCTTTAAGTTGTTCTAATTCTTCTAGCGTTAATACAGGCTGACTTGCCTCTAAACGCATCGGCGGATTAGTTTCATCAATCCCAAGTAAATTTGGTTTTGGGCCAATGAATGTCACCAATGACATCACCAATTCTTCACGAATTGGATCGATTGGTGGATTAGTCACTTGGGCAAATAATTGCTTGAAGTAGTGATATAAAACTTTTGGTTTGTTTGATAAGACTGAAAGCGCTGCATCATTACCCATAGAGCCAGAAGCTTCTTCGCCATTTGCAATCATTGGTTGCATTACGAACTTGATGTCTTCTTGTGTGTAACCAAAAGCTTGTTGGGTATCCAATAAGCTAGCAGCCATTTCAACTTTTGCATCGACAGTAGGCAAGTCGCTTAAGTGGTAGCGAGACTTTTTCAACCACTCTTGGTAAGGCTTCGCTTTTGCTAATTCTTGTTTAACTTCTGCATCATCGATAATGCGACCTTGCTCTAAGTTAATGAGCAACATTTTGCCTGGTTGCAAGCGCCATTTTTTAACGATTTTTTCTTCAGGGAAAGTGAGCACGCCCATTTCTGAAGCCATCATCACATGGTCATCGTCAGTTACTAAATAGCGCGCTGGACGTAAGCCGTTACGGTCTAATGTTGCGCCTATCGTTGTGCCGTCTGTAAATGCAACCGCTGCTGGGCCATCCCATGGTTCCATTAATGCTGCATGATATTCATAGAACGCACGTCTATCGTCGTCCATGAGTTTGCTAGCACTTTCGTTAGACCATGCTTCTGGAATGAGCATCATCATTGCGTGTGGTAATGAGTAGCCACCAGCAACAAGTAATTCAAGTGCATTATCAAATGCTGCAGAGTCAGATTGACCTTCAACAATCAATGGCCATAA
>JBEDFH010000110.1:0-3495 GCA_041175265.1 Pseudomonadota bacterium
TCACGCTTTGCGTTAGCAAGTTCAAAGTTCGGAGATGCTTGGCCTTTGCTAGGAAATTTTCCACCAATCGTAATTGGATTACCTTTTAAAGTGACTGCGTTTGTCATGATTGATTTCCTTTGCTAGATGTTCAAATAGGGTGCTTAAATAGCGAGCCCATTAAGTTGACTATTTTAGTCTATTATTATTGAGTTTTGTCGATTTTTTGCTAATTGATTGTTATTAAAGAAGCTTATTTTTTCGGTGCTAAAAAGCTTAAAAAAGGGTCGATTAATCAGGTAAAATTGAACGCATGTCAGGCATCAATTCCCAACCTAGTTTCGTCCATTTGCGCTGCCACAGTGAGTATTCCATTGTGGATGGCACAGTACGTATTGATGATTACGTTGAACATGCCTATAAAGATAAAATGCCAGCCTTGGCATTGACTGATCTTAGTAATTTATTTGGTGCAATTAAGTATTATAAAACTGCCCGAGGTAAAGGCATTAAGCCCTTATTGGGTTGTGACTTATGGCTAGAAAACGAGTTAAATCGTGATCAGCCTTACCGTATTCTATTGCTTTGCCAATCCTTGGCAGGCTATTCCACACTGTGTGCATTAATTAGTCGTGCCTATTTAGAAAATCAGCATCGCGGCCGCCCTGAAATCAAAAAACAATGGTTACAAGAATCAGGGACTGAAGGCTTAATTATGTTGTCATCCGCAATGATGGGTGACGTTGGCCAGGCCATCCTGCAATCTAATTTCAATGCAGCAAAAGAATGTGCGCAGTTCTGGGCTGATTTATTTCCCAATCGTTTTTATATCGAGTTGCAACGAGCTGGACATGCTCAGCAAGAGCTTTATATTTCACGCGCTTTAAAACTTGCAGCTAAGCTAGATTTGCCTCTGGTGGCAACACATCCAATTCAGTTTATTGAACCTGATGATTTTAAGGCGCATGAAGCGAGGGTATGTATCGCTGAAGGTTATGTGTTGGCTGACACTAGAAGACCAAAATCATTTACGGAAGATCAGTATTTTAAAACACAGGCCGATATGGTCACTTTGTTTGCTGATATTCCTGATGCTTTAGCTAATTCAGTTGAAATTGCTAAACGCTGCAATCTTACGCTGTCACTCGGTAAAAACTTTTTGCCGCAATTTCCAACGCCTAATGGTGAAAGTCTGGATGAGTTCTTGGTGGCTGAGGCACGAAGAGGCCTACATAAACGATTAGAAGTGTTATATCCAGATCCTGCAATACGAGAGGCGAGAGCGCCTGAGTACGAGGCGCGTTTGGATTTTGAAACACAAATTATTATTCAGATGGGCTTCCCAGGCTACTTCTTGATTGTGGCTGACTTTATTAATTGGGCTAAGAACAATGGGGTGCCAGTTGGCCCAGGTCGTGGATCTGGTGCTGGTTCAGTGGTGGCGTATAGCTTAGGCATTACTGATTTAGATCCATTGCAATATGCATTGCTGTTTGAGCGTTTCCTTAATCCAGAACGTGTTTCTATGCCTGACTTCGATATTGACTTCTGCCAAGAAGGTCGCGATCGCGTCATTGATTACGTGAAAAATAAATACGGATTGGAGGCGGTTTCTCAAATCGCCACTTTCGGGACCATGGCGGCTAAAGCCGTGATTCGAGATGTTGGCCGTGTACTCGATTTACCTTTTAATTTTGTGGACGGTATTGCTAAGCTGATTCCGCTTGAGTTGGGAATTACCCTTAAAGATGCGCTGGAAAAAGAGCCACAGCTTGCTGAACGTCGTGAACAAGAAGAAGAGGTTAAAGAGTTGTTGGAGTTGGCCTTACGGTTAGAAGGCCTAACCCGTAACGTCGGTATGCATGCGGGTGGCGTGCTCATTTCACCAAGTAAGATTTCAGACTTTTCTCCGATTTATTGCCAAGCCAATGGTGATAGCTTGGTCAGTCAATATGATAAAGATGACGTTGAAGCCGTTGGGTTAGTGAAGTTCGACTTTTTGGGCTTACGTACACTGACTATTCTAGATATGGCGTTAGTGAATGCAAATGCGCAGCGGGCCCTTGAGAACTTGCCGCCATTATCTTTTGAGACGCTTCCTATCGATGATAAAGCAACTTATCAATTACTTAAGTCTGCGAATACGACAGCAGTATTCCAGCTAGAGTCACGCGGCATGAAGGATATGCTTAAACAAGCGAAGCCTGACTGCTTTGAAGATATTATTGCGCTCGTAGCTTTATACCGTCCTGGCCCAATGGATTTGATTCCTGATTTCTGCCGTCGTAAGCATGGCCTGCAACGTGTTGAATACCCACATCCAGCGGTTGAGCCTATTCTTAAAGAAACCTACGGCATTATGGTTTATCAAGAGCAGGTGATGCAGATTGCTCAGGTGGTTGGGGGTTATAGCCTTGGTGGTGCCGACTTACTCCGCCGTGCGATGGGTAAAAAGAAAAAAGAAGAGATGGATGCGCAGCGCGCTGTGTTTGTGGAAGGTGCTAAAGCGAAAGGCACGCCAGAGAGACAAGCCGCAGATCTATTTGACTTAATGGAGAAGTTTGCGAGTTACGGTTTCAATAAATCGCATGCTGCCGCTTATGCGCTGGTGGCTTATCAAACCGCTTATTTAAAAGCCCATTACCCAGCAGCCTTCCTTGCAGCAACATTGTCTGCAGATATGAATAACACAGACAGTGTGCATATTTTCTACGATGATTGCGTTGGTAATGGTGTGGAAGTTTTGCCACCTGATATTAATCGCAGTGAATTTAAGTTCAAGCCTATTAGCGACAAACAAGTATTGTATGGCTTGGGTGCGCTTAAAGGCTCTGGTGAGGCCGCGATTGAAGTCATTCTTGCTGCACGCAATCAAGATGGTCCTTTCAAGGATTTATTTGATTTTTGTGCGCGCTTAGATTTGCGTAAGGTGAATCGTCGTGTGATTGAATCCTTGATTCGTGCGGGTGCTTTTGATCAGCTAGAGCCTAACCGCAATGCCTTATTAGCGGGCGTTAATTTAGCGATTAGCGCTGCGGAGCAGAGCGGTGCGGCGAGTGGTCAAGATAGCTTATTTGGTGCGATATCAGATAGTGCAGCACATGTGTTACCGAATGTGCCTGCGTGGGCAGAGCCTGAGAAACTTCAACAAGAAAAAGTCGCGCTGGGATTTTATTTAAGTGGTCATCCATATCAAGCTTATCAAAAAGAGTTATCCACTTTTGTGCATACCAGTTTAGGACATTTAAAACCTCAAGATCAGCCACAGCTGATCGCAGGGGTGGTGATGGGTGTACGGATTAGAATGACGCAGCGCGGTAAGATGGCGATTCTGACTTTAGACGATGCGCAATCTCGCGTGGAAGTGGTTGTCGGTAATGAACTGCTTACCCAAAATGCACATTTAATCAAAGAAGATCAATTGCTGGTGATTGAAGGTCGCGTCAGTAACGATGACTTTTCAGGTGGTGTACGTGTGAATGTGCGCAAGATTTACGATATTGCAGCTGCACGTAG
>JBEDFH010000111.1:0-4631 GCA_041175265.1 Pseudomonadota bacterium
ATTTATGTCACGCATTCAAACAACTTTTGCAAATCTCAAACAATCAGGCAAAAAAGCCTTAATCCCATTTATTACGGCGGGTGATCCTCATCCTGATAAGACCGTTGAAATGCTACATGCACTTGTTAAAGCGGGTGCTGATTTAATTGAGTTGGGTGTGCCATTCTCAGATCCAATGGCAGATGGCCCGGTGATTCAGCGTGCAAGTGAGCGTGCTTTGGTTCATAAAGTCGGCTTGCGTAAGGTATTAGCGTTGGTAAAAGAGTTTCGTCAGCAAGATCCTAAAACACCAATTGTATTAATGGGCTATGCAAATCCAATTGAAGCAATGGGCGTTGAGAAGTTTGCTGATGCGGCTAAAGACGCTGGCATTGATGGTGTATTGACCGTGGATTATCCACCTGAGGAATCGATTGAATTTAACGCAATGTTAAAAGCACGTGACATTGATCCTGTTTTCTTGTTATCACCAACAACAGAAGCATCTCGTGTAGATGTGATTGTTAATCAAGCGAGTGGTTTTGTTTATTATGTTTCACTTAAGGGTGTGACAGGCTCAAAGAATCTAGATATTGATGAAGTGGCTAATCGTGTTGCAGAGATTCGCACACTTACTACATTGCCTATTGGTGTTGGTTTTGGTGTGCGTGATGCTGCAACTGCTAAAGCCGTTGCAAAAATTGCTGATGCGGTTGTTGTTGGAAGCCGCATGGTGCAAGCTGTCGAAGGCTCTACGCCTGATAACGTAATCGCAAATTTAGCCGCACTGACTGCAGAATTACGTCAAGCAATCGATAGTCATTAATTCTGATATTTTCAGAAAAATAAGGAATACATTATGAGTTGGTTAAAAAAGATTCTTCCGCCAAAAATCAAACGAGTCATTGGGCCAAGCAAGAAAAATGTGCCTGAGGGCTTGTGGAGTAAATGTCCTAAATGTGATTCAGTGCTTTATCGTACAGATTTAGAAGCAAACGCTGAGGTTTGTCCTAAGTGTGAATATCACAACCGTATTTCAGCAAGAGAAAGATTGGATTTTCTTTTGGATGAAAAAGGTCGCAAGGAAATCGGTGCTGACGTTCAGCCAGTTGACCCATTGAAGTTTAAAGATACCAAAAAATACGCTGATCGTATTAAGGCTTCACAAAAAGAAGTCGGTGAAACTGATGCGCTTATCGTGATGAAAGGTAGCATTAAAAATGTTCCAGTAGTCGCTGCATCTTTTGAATTTAAATTCATGGGCGGTTCGATGGGTTCTGTTGTTGGCGAGCGTTTTGTTCGTGGTGTTCAAGAAGCCATTAAGACTAAATCTGCTTTTATTTGTATCTCTGCAAGCGGCGGTGCACGTATGCAAGAAGGTCTTTTCTCCCTTATGCAAATGGCAAAAACAAGTGCTGCATTGACTAAGTTAAGTGAAGCTGGCTTGCCATATATTTCTGTATTAACTGATCCAACCATGGGTGGTGTATCAGCAAGTTTTGCGATGTTGGGTGACATTATTGTGGCCGAACCTCAAGCGTTGATTGGCTTTGCCGGCCCACGCGTCATTGAGCAAACGGTGCGTGAAACTTTGCCTGATGGTTTCCAACGTGCTGAGTTCTTAGTTGATCATGGTGCTGTTGATATCATTATCGACAGACGCCAAATGCGCGATAAATTATCAGTATTGATTGCAGGTTTAATGAAACTGCCTGTTGCTGCATAACTGTGATGGGCGTAAGCCCATCACCTATTACTTTTAGTCATTCTTCATTTACACAGGGTTTTACTTCTACACGTGTCCCCAATTGAGCAAATGCCAACCAACCTCGCGGCTTGGCTAGATTATATTGAGGCTTTACACCCTAAGTCTATTGCTATGGGTTTGGATCGTGTGAACGAAGTAAAGCAACGATTAAATCTAAACCCTGAATTTCCTATTCTGATTGTTGCTGGAACCAATGGTAAAGGTTCGACTTGTGCCATGCTTGAGCATATTTATCATGCCGCTGGTTATCGCGTCGGTACTTATTCCTCTCCGCATTTATTAAGATATAACGAGCGTGTTCGCTTAAATTCTCAAGAAGTCAGTGATGAGGATTTAGCGGCGGCTTTTGTTGCTGTTGAGCATGCGCGTCAAGATACTGAACTGACCTATTTTGAGTATGGCACCTTAGCCGCAGTTTGGCATTTCATGCAAAAACAAGTAGATGTCGCAATATTGGAAGTGGGTTTAGGCGGCCGTTTAGATGCCGTTAACGTATTTGAGCCGAATTGCACCGTAGTGACCAGTATAGACCTCGATCATATGGAATTTCTTGGGAATACACGTGAATGTATTGGGGCAGAAAAAGCGGGTATTTTTAGGGCGGGCATTCCTGCGATATGTGGAGATGAAAATCCCCCGCATTCCATTGTTGAACATGCGAATAAGATAGGTGCTCCACTTAAGCTGATTGGTCAAGATTTTAAAGTTGAACCTGATGCCTCATCATGGACATATCGTTCGAGTCAGCTTTCGATTGAACATATGCCGATGCCAGCTTTAATTGGGGATTTCCAACTTAATAATGCAGCTTGCGTATTAACCGCTATTCAATCACTGCAGGACTTATTGCCTGTGCAAATCAAAGCGATTGAAACAGGTTTAAAAACAGTCAAGCTGGCTGGTCGTTTTCAATCATGGTCTAAAAACCCAAACATTATTTTGGATGTCGCGCATAACCCTCATGCAGCAAAATCTTTAGCAATTAATCTTAAACAGACACGTCAGCAAGGTAAAACCATTGCAGTATTTGCCATGTTGGCTGATAAAGATATTACAGGGGTGATTCAAGCCCTCTCTGGAGAGATTGATGCGTGGTATGTCGCCACGATTGATAATGTGAGGGGTGCAAGTGCGTCTAGCCTTTCTAAAATCATTATTGATACGCTACCGAGTGCAGAAGTAAAAATATTTAATCAAGTCGTCGATGCCTTTCATCAAGCCTGTATTGATGCCAATGAAAATGATAGAATTATCACATTAGGGTCATTCTTCACGGTGGCTGAAGTCATGCAAGATTTGCAAACTAAAAAAACAAAATAGGGTGATAAACAATGGCGCAAGATAAGTTGCAATCACAAGACGAGCAAGAGATTCAGTTCAAAAAACGTGCAAGAAGACGTTTGGTTGGATCAGTCGCCTTAGTTTTATTCATGATTGTTGCGCTACCCATGGTACTTGAAGATCGAAGTGCCCAAACACCCAAAGCGCCTGTTGCTATTTCCATTCCAAGCCAAGATGGTGAAGCATTTGTACCAAAAGCAGAGCCAGTAGCGCCTCCGCCTGAGGTGCAAGTTCAGCCTGAGCCCGTTCAGGCAGCGCCCGAGCCGCTAGCTGCTGCGCCAGAACCGGCGCCTGTCATTGAAGAAAAGCCCAAGCAAGAAGTATCAAAGAAGGAAGTTGAAGCTAAACCAGATAAGGCTGAGTCTAAGCCAGAGCCAGTAAAAGCACCCAAAAAAGAAAAAAAACCAACATCTGAAAAAGTAAGCGGTAATTACTTTATTCAAATTGGCGTGTTTTCAGATCCTGAAAAAGTAAAACAAATGCAAGCTAAGTTGAGCAGTGCCGGCTTAAAATCCAACGTTGAGTTGATTGAGACAGCAAAAGGGCAGAAGTCACGTTTAAGAGCCGGTCCTTACAATAGCAAGAGTGATGCTGAAGATAAACTGGCTAAAGTAAAATCTTTGGGTTATTCAGACGCCCGAGTCGGTAGTAATTAATGACCATTTTTGATTACATTGTTTTAACGATACTCGGTCTTTCAATTTTGATCGGCGTCATGCGTGGTTTATTACGAGAAGTATTATCTATAGCAGGTTGGGTTGCTGCATTTTTGGTAGCTAAATTTTATACGGCTCAATTATCACCATTGCTGCCTCAAGCAATCTCTTCTGATTCATTACGCTACATGGCGGCTTTTATCATTTTATTTTTAGCCACTTTAATTATTACCAGTCTATTAGCGATGGCGCTATCCCAAGTATTTAAGGCAACAGGCTTGGGCTGGATTGATCGTATTTTTGGCGCAGTGTTTGGTGTCGTTCGTGGCCTAATGATTGTTGGTGTATTTGTGATGCTGAGTGGATTAACAGAATTCCCTAAAAAACCTAGTTGGAGTGATGCAATGTTTAGTGCTCCCTTAGAGGCAATGGTAAAGAGTGCAAGACCATGGATGCCACCTGTTGTAGCTGAGCATATTAAGTACGAATAAGTAGTAAATGATTGAAGTGTGTTGCATTAGTTTTTTTAGAATGTAAGTTTTTTAAAAGGCCTTAAAAATAATGTGTGGAATTATCGGTATTGTCGGTAAAAACCCTGTTAACCAATTGTTGTACGATGGTTTGCTTGTATTACAACATCGTGGTCAGGATGCGGCAGGGATAGTGACCTGTAATGGCAATACCTTTTACATGCATAAAAATAACGGCTTAGTGCAAGACGTATTCCAAACACGCCATATGCGTAGCTTGCAAGGTAATGCAGGTATCGCTCATGTGAGATATCCAACGGCAGGCTCATCTTCAGCGGCAGAAGCACAACCTTTCTATGTCAATTCTCCTTTTGGTATCGTGCTTGGCCATAACGGTAACTTAACCAACTCTGCGCA
>JBEDFH010000112.1:0-5686 GCA_041175265.1 Pseudomonadota bacterium
TAATTAATACATCGTTAATACTTAATTGACCACCGCGAGGCCAAGCCTCTTTGGTTGCTTTCCCTACAGTCACGAACATTGTTGGAATGTGATCGGCAGGTAAATTAAGTAGTTTAGCGACTGCATCAAAATCAAAGCCATCCATCGGGCATGTGTCATAACCCATCTCTTTTGCTGCCAGCATCAGCGTCATTGCAGCCATACCACATGAGCGCATCGCTTCATCTCGTTGCGCTTGTGGGTTGCCAGTGTAATATTGTTTAATTGCAGGCACTAAAAAGTCTTGCACCGCTTGAGGAGCATCTTTCCAGTAACGTTCAGGTTGTTTTGACCAAGCTTGAACGTCAGCAACCAATACAATCAGTGCTGAAGCTTCTGTGACTTGTGATTGATTCCAGCTGACATCTTGTATTTGCTGACGAAGAGCAGCATCTTCAACCAATACAAATCGCCAATGCTGAATGTTGAAAGCGGTTGGCGAAAGCATGGTTAAAGAAATGAGCTGATCAATCTCAGCCTCTGTCATCTTGTGTGAAGCATCGTAAGATTTAATCGAGCGGCGCGTTTCAATCGCGGTGGTAACGTTCATGTTGTTCTTTTTCTTAAGTTAGTAAGTAATATCGATAATTTCTAAGGTTAAATCACCAGCAGGGCGCTTCCAAAGTACGTTTTCACCAACTTTATGACCGATTAAAGCATTTGCTAGAGGAGATACATAGCTGACTTTATTGATGCTAGCGTCAGCCTCATCTTCGCCGACGATATTGAATCGATGTTGATCACCATTTTCATCTTCTACAGTCACTGCTGTACCAAATACAACACTCGTTGGTTTTTCGCCAACAGGTTCTACCAAGATAGCCTGTTCTAATCTTGCCTCGTAATAGCGTAAATCGCGCTCAATACTTGCCAGTTTCTGACCTACCGTTGGATCTTCGTTTTTAGGTGAGAGTGTTCTGTGTTCATTAGAAAGCTTTTCAACGAGCTGTTCTAATTGCTGTAGACCTTGGGGTGTCACATAATTTGGGTGTTCACTGATAGGGCGTTCTGGCAGGTCAGTGCCCGCAAGTTCTAAATCATCTTCTTTAACAAAACCGCGACTCATATTGGATAAATCCTTTTATTCCCACTCGATGGTTGCCGGTGGCTTTCCAGAGATATCATAAACAACACGGTTAATACCACGCACTTCGTTAATGATTCGATTAGAGACTTTGCCTAGTAAACTGTATGGTAATTCAGCCCAGTGTGCGGTCATAAAATCACTTGTAACAACAGCACGTAGCGCAACGACGTAATCATAAGTTCGGCCATCACCCATTACACCTACAGATTTCACAGGTAAGAATACAGTAAATGCTTGGCTAGTCAGTTCGTACCAAGTTTTACCTGTAGCTTCATCAACGGTATTGCGTAACTCTTCAATAAAAATGGCGTCTGCCATGCGTAATAAATCTGCAAATTCTTTATTCACTGCACCTAAGATACGAACGCCAAGGCCCGGGCCTGGGAACGGGTGGCGATACACCATATCATGAGGCAAGCCAAGTGCTACGCCCAATTCGCGGACTTCGTCTTTAAACAAATCACGTAAAGGCTCTAATAGCTTAAGACCTAGCTTCTCTGGTAATCCGCCAACGTTATGATGACTCTTAATCGTTACTGCTTTTTTAGATTTTGCACCGCCTGATTCAATCACATCAGGATAGATAGTGCCTTGTGCAAGCCATTTAGCATTTGCTAGCTTTTTAGCTTCTGACTGGAATACTTCTACAAATTCTTTACCGATAATTTTACGTTTAGCTTCAGGGTCGGCAACGCCAGCAAGCTCACCCATGAATTGTTCAGTGGCATCGACATGAATCACTTTGGCATGTAGACGTCCTGCAAACATTTCCATGACCATCTTGCCCTCATTGAGGCGAAGCAAGCCATGGTCTACAAACACGCAAGTTAGCTGATCACCAATAGCGCGGTGGATCAATGCAGCAGCAACGCTTGAATCGACGCCACCTGATAAACCCAAGATGACTTCTTCATTGCCCACTTGCTCACGAATCTTAGCGACAGCTTCTTCAATATAGTCGCCCATAATCCAGTCAGCGCGAGTGCCGCAGATGTCCAACACAAAGCGACGTAACATCGCATCGCCTTGTTTTGTGTGAGTCACTTCAGGATGGAACTGCACTGCATAGAATTTACGTTCTTCGTCTGCCATCGCAGCAATTGGTGTAGTGTCATTGCTAGCAATCACTTTAAAGCCTGGTGGAAGCTCTGTTACTTTGTCACCATGACTCATCCAAACATCTAGCAAGCCATGCTACGATCTTGGATGTGGTTGAATAGGGCGGAGTGCCCGCGTGCGCGAACCTCTGCAAAACCGAATTCACGCTTAGTGCCAGCTTCTACTTTGCCGCCGAGTTGTTGCGCCATGGTTTGCATGCCGTAACAGATACCTAATACTGGTACGCCTAAATTAAATACCGCCTCTGGTGCGTGGTCTGTGTCTTCTTCATAAACACTGGCATGGCTACCTGATAGCACAATGCCACTTGCACCAAAACTCTTTACAAATTCATCTGAAACGTCGCATGGATGCACTTCACAATAAACGTGTGCTTCGCGAATACGACGTGCAATCAGTTGAGTGACTTGTGAGCCAAAATCTAAAATCAGAATTTTTTGATGGGACATCATTTAAGTAAAAGCCTATACGCTAAAAATAAGGAAGGGCAAACGACTTTAATACGAATATCAAAGCGGTTTGCCCAACTAAAGTCGGTTAAGAATTAATCAATATGATAATTCGGTGCCTCTTTTGTGATTTGAACATCATGTACATGAGACTCACGCATACCTGCTGAAGTGATTTGTACAAATTCAGCTTTGTTGCGCATTTCATCAATCGTTTTGCAACCTACGTAGCCCATGGAAGCACGTAAACCGCCCATTAACTGATGAACAACAGCAATCATGCTGCCTTTGTAAGGCACGCGACCTTCAATCCCTTCTGGCACTAGTTTGTCTGCATTTCCGTTATTTTCTTGGAAGTAACGGTCGCTAGAACCTTTTTGCATCGCGCCAATAGAGCCCATGCCTCGGTATGATTTATATGAACGACCTTGGAATAATTCGATTTCTCCAGGTGCTTCTTCTGTACCAGCGAACATACCACCAAGCATGACAGAATATGCGCCTGCAGCGATGGCTTTTGAAATGTCACCTGAGTAGCGAATACCACCGTCAGCAATAAATGGAACGCCGGTGCCACGCAATGCTTCTTCTACATTACTTACGGCGCTAATTTGTGGAACACCTACACCAGCGACAATACGAGTAGTACAGATAGAACCAGGACCGATACCCACTTTAACGCCATCGGCTCCAGCATCGACTAATGCTAATGCAGCTGCGCCAGTGGCGATGTTGCCGCCGATGACTTGGACATCTGGGAAGTTCTTTTTAACCCAAGTAACGCGATCTAATACGCCTTGTGAATGGCCGTGTGCAGTGTCTACTACAATAGCATCCACGCCAGCCTCAACAAGTGCGGCAACACGTTCTTCGGTGCCTTCACCCACGCCAACTGCTGCGCCAACACGTAAACGACCATGTGCATCTTTACATGCTAATGGATGATCACTTGATTTTTGAATGTCTTTGACAGTGATTAAACCTTTGAGGTTATAAGCATTATCAATAACCAACACGCGCTCTAAGCGGTGTTGATGCAACAATGCCATCACTTCTTCGCGGCTTGCGCCTTCACGCACTGTCACTAAGCGTTCTTTAGGCGTCATGATGTTAGCGATTGATTGGTCTAAATTCGTTTCGAAGCGCAAATCGCGGTTAGTCACGATGCCAACCACTTTTTTACCATCAACGACTGGAAGACCAGAGATTTTGTGTAAACGCGTCAATGCTAAAACGTCACGTACAGTCATGTGAGGCTGGATAGTGACTGGGTCATTAACGACGCCAGATTCAAAACGTTTAACGCGTGAAACATGAATAGCCTGCATTTCGGCGGTCATGTTTTTATGAATAATACCCATTCCGCCTTCTTGTGCTAATGCAATAGCAAGCGGCGCTTCTGTTACAGTGTCCATGGCTGCAGACACAACAGGAATGTTTAAGCGGATTGTACGAGTTAACTGGGTGGCGAGACTTACTTCGCGAGGGAGCACGTTAGAGTGTGCTGGTACCAACAAAACATCATCGAATGTAAGCGCATTTTGCAACAAACGCATGGTGAATATTCCTTGCTTCCAAAACGAAATTATACCGACTTGTCAGGCTTCGGTAAATTCCTAATTAAGGAAGATTGCAAAAAACGCTTGATGTAGCAGGCTAACCGGGGCTGTTTTTTTAGGTCTGCTTATTCCGTAATGTCACCGCCGCCTTTTTTCATTACTTTACCCGCTTCAGCACGTTGACGACGTACTTCTTTGGGGTCCGCAATCAGTGGACGGTAAATTTCTACGCGGTCTAAATGACGTAATTCAGTGTCTAGCTTATTGAGTTTGCCAAACAGCCCGATTTTGTTGACGTTCAAATCAATCTCCGGAAACTTATCTAAAATGCCCGACTGCTTAATAGCGATTTCGGCAGTCATGCCTTCAGTCAGTTTGACGGGAATAATGATTTGTTGCGCTGGTAGCGCATAAGCAACTTCTACGATTTTTTCTTGGCTGTTTGGATTCACAATCAATCTCGATTTTAAGGTTTAAATACTTGCTCTGCACGCGTCACAAAAGAATCCACAAAAGTATTCGCGATATGGCTGAATACTGGCGAGATAATTTTGCCTAAAAGCGCGTTAGAAAATTCATACTCTAATATAAATTCTATTTTACAGGCATTCTCGTTAAGCGCGATGAATCGCCATTGGCCATTAAAGTGTTTGAAAGGGCCGTCTTTTAACTGCATTTCCATTTTGTTTGGAAATTGTTTTTGATTTTGCGTGGTAAAGCTTTGTTTGAGTCCATGGTAGTCAATGTAAATGGTCGCGGTGGTTGTTTGTTCAGACCGTTCAATTAAATTGATTCCACCGCACCAAGGCAAGAATGTTTGGTAATCTTCAACGCGATCGACCAAGGTGAACATTTGTTCAGCAGAGTGGGGGACTAAGACGTTTTTTTCAACTTTAACCATAGCGTACGTTTATGTTTTGCAGAGCAACTAGAGTAAAATGCCTATTTTAAGCTATTTAAGCCTGTGTGTAGCGATGAGCATTGCCCAAAATAAAAAAGCCTTTCACGATTTTTTCATCGAAGAGAAATATGAAGCTGGCATCGTCCTAGAAGGTTGGGAAGTTAAAGCGATTCGTGATAATCGCGCCAACATCAAAGAAGCTTACGTCATCATTCAGCATGGTGAAGTCTATTTAATCGGCTGTCATGTCACGCCTCTAGGCGCAGCTTCAACTCACATTCGTCCCGATGCAATTCGTACTCGAAAATTACTTTTACATTCAGAAGAAATAGCGAAACTGATTGGCAAGGTTGAGCGTGCTGGCTACACATTGGTCCCATTGGATCTACATTTTAAAGATGGTCGTGTAAAAGTTCAGATTGGATTAGCTAAGGGTAAGAAGCAGTACGATAAACGTGAAGCCGAGAAAGAACGGGACTGGGAACGTGAAAAAGGCAGGATTGTTCGCGCCCATAATAAATAATATTCTGTC
>JBEDFH010000113.1:0-3474 GCA_041175265.1 Pseudomonadota bacterium
GGCATAAAGCCATGTCTAAAACTATCCATCAATGCTGCTTTACGGGTGGTGTAATCCGCCACATAAACAGCTGCCAAAAACTTCATAAATTCAGAAGGCTGAATTTGGAAAAACACCAATTTAATCCAACGGCGACTACCTAACACCTTGTGTCCAATCCCAGGCACAAGTACCAATAACAACATAAACAAACCAACCATAAACAATAATGGCGCCATCTTTTGCCACACTGACGTTGGGATCTGAAACGCAACAAACCCAGCGACCAAGCCCACTACAATAAAACTGAATTGGCGAACTAAAAAATAAGTACTTTGATGATTAGTCGCGGCTTTAACTTCTGCAGAAGCAATGGATGCTGAATAAACCATAACCAATCCGAAGGCCAACAAAATCAATGTCACCCAAAGCAAACCTTGGTCATAAGTTGATCCAGTAACCTTATTGCGATTGGCAAGCATCGGCATCATAGTGAAACCTCTTGCGCTCTTTGCAGCGCCATCACGCTCGCAACAAAAACCTCTGCGCGATGCACATAATTACGGAACATGTCAAAACTAGCGCAAGCCGGTGAAAGTAAAACGACATCTCCAGCGTGGGCAACAGCCATTGATTTTTCCACCGCATCTTCTAAGCTATCCGCATCAATAAGCTCAACGCTCAATCCACTTATTGAGGCTTTAATCTTCGACGCATCACGGCCAATCAACACCACAGCACGTGCGTTCTTTTGAACAGGCTCACGCAACGGTGAGAAGTCTTGGCCTTTACCATCACCACCAGCAATCAATACCACCTTTTTAGAACTTGTTGATGTCACTAAACCCTCTAATGCAGCGCATGTCGCGCCAACGTTTGTTCCCTTAGAGTCGTCATAAAAATCAACTTGATTAATCTTGGCCACCCATTCGACACGATGAGACAAACCTCTGTAGGATCGAAGTGCTTGCAAAATAGGCGCTTCTGGAACGCCTATGCTTTTGCATAAAGCGATCGCAGCCAAAGAATTAGCAGCGTTATGCGAACCTGCAACTTTCAAATCACCCATATCAAGCAATACATGATCACCTTGCACAAGGACTGCATCGTTTTCAGCATCTATCAAACCAAAATCTGAAGCTTGTTTGGGAGCATCTGAACCAAAAGTGATCACCGGACGTCCGGCAATTGCCATCCCCATACTCCATGCATCTTGACGATTCAGCACTTGCACACCATGACCGGCAAAAATTCTATTTTTAGCGGCAGCATAATCAGCAAAACTGTCATAACGATCCATATGGTCTTCGCTAATATTGAGTACCGTTGCTGCATCAGCATTTAAAGAACTTGTCGTTTCAAGTTGAAAACTAGAAAGCTCTAATACGTACACATCAGGAACATCAACTTCATCAGATAGCGTGTCTAATACTGGTAAACCAATGTTGCCAGCAACAACCGTCTTCATTCCAGCAGCCTTACAAATATCACCCACCATCGTAGTCACGGTGCTTTTTCCATTTGCACCAGTAATCGCAATAACTTTTGCTTTTGTTGGTTTATATTGTGCAAAAAGCTCAACATCACCCACGACTTTCACGCCCTTAGCAATTGCTGCTTGCACCATAGGCTCTGCCAACGCCACACCAGGACTAATCACAATCAAATCCGTTTTGATCAATACTTCAGGATTAAACTCACCTAGATGCATTTTTACTTCTGGCATTTCAGTACGCATAGCTTCAAGACCCGGTGGAACCTGACGTGTGTCAGCGACAGACAACAGTGCGCCCTGGCGTTTCAGCCAGCGCAAAGCCGAAAGCCCGGTATCACCGAGTCCCAGCACTAGCACTTGTTGATCTTTGAGCGTAAGTTTCATCGTATTTTCAAACTCGCCAATCCGATTAATACCAACATCATGGTGATAATCCAGAAACGTACGACAACCTGCGTTTCTTTCCAGCCTTTTTGCTCATAATGATGATGTAGGGGTGCCATCAAAAAGATGCGCTTACCTTCACCGTATTTATTTTTGGTGTAACGGAAATAAGAAACTTGCGCCGCCACTGAAAGTGTCTCTACAACAAAAACACCGCCCATGATAAACAGCACGATTTCCTGACGGACAATCACAGCAATAATGCCAAGTGCAGCACCTAAAGCCAAAGCACCAACATCGCCCATGAAAACTTCTGCTGGATAAGCGTTAAACCAAAGAAAGCCTAAGCCAGCACCGGCCATTGCTGCACAAAACACAGTCAATTCCCCAGCGCCTGGTACATAAGGAATCCCCAAATATTTAGAGAAAAATAAATGCCCTGTCACATAAGAAAAAATAGCAAATGCTGAGGCAATCAAGACAGTAGGCATGATGGCGAGACCATCCAAACCATCTGTCAAATTCACAGCATTACTACTGCCAACAACAACCAAATAAGTCAGTACAACAAAAACCAAAGCACTCAATGGGAAAACCATGTGTTTAAAGAATGGAATATATAAAGTAGTTTCTGCAGGGATGGTCGCTGTTTGGCTTAAATAAATCGCAACGCCAAATCCAATCGCTGATTGCCAAAAATACTTTTCTTTTGCAGACAATCCTTTTGGATTGCGATGCACAACTTTGCGCCAGTCATCTACCAAACCAATGATGCCAAAACCTAATGTTGTAATCAGTACGACCCAGAGATAACGATTAGTTAAGTCAGCCCACAACAATGTTGACGCGGCAATAGAAACTAAAATCAAAGCACCCCCCATCGTAGGGGTTCCCGCTTTAATAAGATGTGTTTGCGGACCGTCATCTCTTACTGACTGACCCACTTTATATTCGGTGAGTTTACGAATTAACCAAGGACCAACCACAAACGAAATAGTTAATGCGGTGAGCGTCGCCAACACAGCGCGCAAGGTGATGTAATTAAATACATTAAAACCATGTATGTCGTGCGCTAACCAACGTGCAAGTTCAAGCAACATTAGTGTGTCTCCTCATGACTATTTTTTGTTATTTTTTCTACAACGCGCTCCATACGCATAAAACGCGAACCTTTTACCAATACAGTAGTGAGCTTATCCATACGATTTAATAGCGCATCACTCAGCGACTCTACATTCTCGAAATACTCAGCGCCGGACCCAAAAGTCTTTACTGCATCACGGCTTAAATCACCTAAAACAAACAAAGCATCAATGCCAGCTTGTTTAGCATAAGATCCAATTTCGGCATGCATGGCTCCTGCATCGGCACCAAGCTCGCCCATGTCGCCCATTACCATAAAACGCTTACCTTCACGTGCGCTTAGCACGTCAATGGCGGCTTTCATTGATACAGGATTAGCGTTATAAGTATCGTCAATGACCTGTGCATCACGCTGGCCTAGCTTTTGCTGCAAACGACCTTTAGCTCCAGAAAAGCCTGATAAACCATCTGCAATGTTTTGCAATGAAACGTTTAAAGCAATCGCGGCAGCACTAGCAGCCAATGCATTTCTG
>JBEDFH010000114.1:0-3452 GCA_041175265.1 Pseudomonadota bacterium
GCGCCATTTGGCCCAATTAGGGCATGAATAGTCCCACGTGTGACATCTAAGTCAACATCACTAACAGCAGAGAAACCTTTAAAGGTTTTTCCAAGTCCAATGGTTTTTAATATTGTTTCTTGCAATCTTAAATCCTCAAACCCGTTGTTGGGCAAGAGTTTGAGAATACCCTAAGAGTGCGTTTACTAATATAGCGATAACCCTAAACACCAAATGGGTGCACAAGTTAATTTTCTTGAGTGGTGTTTAGATATTTTTGTATCGCAGATTTTGCGACTTCATCCAAAACATCTACCGGGACCCTTTGCGCGCCCTGAACAATCATGAGCGCATAGGGCTTAGCTAAAGCGGAAGCCTCCAAACACAGGTGCAACTCTTCTCCGGAGGCTGGTGACTGGCTGCGCCAATAATTAATCGCAGCCTCTAACTCTTGAATACTTACAAACAACATATTGATTTACTTGTCATCGAGAGACAACATGGTGCCACGGCATTTTTTTGCGCCACACCGACACTCATAATCTTTTTTCATTTGCTTAGTGACACGACCCTCGACATCAAGCGAATAATCGTAAAACAACTCTTCACCAACCTTGAGATCACGTTTGGCATAAATAAATACTCGTGGCTCACCGGCAAAACTATCTTCACGAGTTTCACAACTTGGTTTACAAGAATGGTTAATCCAGCGCGCCGCATTGCCGCCATACTTTGCATCAATACAGCGACCATCCTCTAATGAAAAATAAAAGGTGTGGTTTGGATCTTTGGGATCATGTGGGTGGCGCTTTTCTGCCAACTTCCAACTGATGCGCTCACCTTTATATTCAATGATCGCATCACCCTTTTTGATTGGCTTCGCAACAAATACACCTTTGCCGTGAATAGGTGAAGACTTAACAATAATGCGTGAACGATCGATGCTTGGTAGCGCTAGTTTCTTTTTACCCATTTTTTAAACATCCAGGTTTCGCGCAATTAGGGCATTCTTTTCAATAAATGCTCGACGTGGCTCCACCTCATCACCCATCAACGTTGTAAACACTTGATCGGCCGCAATTGCGTCCTCGATCTTTACCTGTAAGAGTGTGCGTGATCCAGCATCCATGGTGGTTTCCCAAAGCTGCGATGGATTCATCTCACCCAAACCTTTGTATCGCTGTCGACTGAGCACGCGCTCTGCCTCAGACAGAAGCCAAGCAAAGGCAGCTCTGAAGTCTTGGATGGATTGTTCTTTTTGATTTTTATCGGGGTCGCCACGACGCACTTTTGAGCCCGGTAGAACTTTGCCTGAAAGCACTGCAGCAGCATTCGCCAAGCTTTGATAATCATCGCCATGCACAAAGTCAGAGTTAATTGCAGATAACTTCAGATTACCGTGGATTCGGCGTGACAACAAAAGTTTATAGCGCTCAGTGCGCTCTTCTTTCTGCACAATAATCTCTGGTGGCAAGGCCAATGGATTTAAAGAGTCGGCTAGAGCCAGACGTAAACGAGCAGCAGATTCGTTTGCCTCTTTTTCAGTATCCAAATTTAATTTGGTTCCCGAAGCAATTGCACGCAAAGCATCTTCGTCAATCGTTCTTGATAAACGATCAACAACAGATTGAATTACTTGGTAGTGCTTTGCTAGCTCATTTAGAGCTGCGCCTTCAATAATTTCACCGGTTGGTGTTTGTAGGGATGCAGACTCCAATGCAATTTTTAATAGCAACTGATTTAATTCGGCATCATCTTTAATGTATTGCTCATTCTTACCAAACTTCACCTTGTAAAGTGGTGGTTGAGCAATGTAAATATGGCCTCGTTCAATCAACTCCGGCATCTGTCTATAAAAGAAAGTAAGCAAGAGTGTTCGAATGTGACTACCGTCCACATCCGCGTCGGTCATGATAATGATGCGGTGATAACGCAACTTATCCGCTTTGTATTCTTCAATACCAATGCCGGTGCCAAGAACAGTAATTAAAGTAACAACCTCTTGGCTGGCCAACATTTTGTCAAATCTGGCTTTTTCTACGTTTAGGATTTTTCCTTTTAAAGGAAGAATTGCCTGAAAACGGCGATCTCTACCTTGTTTGGCAGAGCCGCCCGCAGAGTCACCCTCCACAATAAATAATTCTGACTTTGCAGGATCCTTTTCTTGGCAGTCGGCTAACTTACCCGGCAAACCAAGCCCATCGAGCGCACCTTTACGGCGAGTCATATCACGTGCCTTACGCGCAGCCTCCCGAGCACGAGCAGCATCAACAATTTTTCCGCAAAGAATTTTTGCGTCTGCAGGTCGCTCCTGAAGATAGGCGCTTAGGGCCTCCGCAACAATTTCTTCTACAGGCCCACGAACCTCACTAGAAACCAACTTATCTTTGGTTTGGCTTGAAAACTTCGGTTCAGGAACTTTAACGGATAACACGCAAGCAAGACCCTCGCGCATGTCATCGCCAGATATTTCGACTTTTGCTTTTTTGGCAACTTCATTTTCATCAATATATTTATTGATGACGCGCGTCATTGCTGCGCGCAAACCTGTTAAATGGGTTCCACCATCTCGTTGGGGTATGTTGTTTGTAAAACAAAGTACTTGTTCACTAAAACTGTCATTCCACTGCATTGATACTTCAGCAGTAATTTGACCACCCAAGTCAGACGGACGAACACCTTCTGCATAGAAAATGTTTGGGTGCAAAACATTCTTGGTTTGATTAATGTATTCAACGAAACCCTTAACACCGCCAGAGAAAGCAAAGTCCTCTTCCTGGCCAGAGCGTTGGTCAATTAATTTAATGTGAACGCCATTATTTAAAAATGACAACTCACGAATACGCTTTACTAGAATCTCATAATGAAATTCAACATTACCGAAAATTTCTTCATCAGCTAAAAAGTGTACTTCAGTACCTGAAAGGGTTGTGTCTCCAGTAACTGTAATTGGAGATACAGCAACACCATTTTCTTCTTGAATATTGCGGTTTTGAATAACGCCGCGCGCAAACTCCATGTAATGCGCCTTGCCGTCGCGGCGAATAGTTAACTTCAACCATTTAGATAGTGCGTTTACACAACTAACACCTACACCATGTAAGCCACCAGAAACCTTGTAACTATTTTGGTCAAACTTACCACCAGCATGCAACTCAGTCATGACAATTTCAGCGGCGCTTCGCTTGGGCTCATGCTTATCGTCGTACTTAATGCCGGTTGGCACACCACGGCCATTATCAACAATAGAAATTGAGTTGTCTGTTTGAATCACAACGGTGATTTCAGAACAATACCCAGCTAAAGCTTCGTCAATAGAGTTATCGAGAACCTCAAAAACCAAGTGATGCAAACCAGTTCCATCGGAGGTATCTCCGATGTACATACCTGGACGCTTACGAACTGCCTCAAGACCTTCTAAGATTTGGATCGATGATGCACCGTACTGCTCTACTACTTTTTTTTCTTCAGTC
>JBEDFH010000115.1:0-3432 GCA_041175265.1 Pseudomonadota bacterium
GCCTCAGCCTGGATGTTTTTAGCAACCTGATGTGCGCCTAAGGAAAGTGCGCTAGAGTCTCTCGGTACATAAACTATTGTGCTCATTTACGCACCCTTCGCTTCTGCAATAATTTGATTAATACGGTCAGCGTCTACACGTCCACAAACTTGCTCATCAATCATGACAGATGGTGAACAAGCACAGTTACCCAAACAATAAACAGCCTCTAAAGTAATCGCGCCATCTTTTGTAGTTTCGTGATAATCAACATCCAACGTCTTTTTAACATGCGCCTCTAAAGCCTCAGAGCCCATTGCCTGACAAGATTCAGCACGGCAAATTTGTAAAACATGTCGTCCAGGCGCATGGGTGCGGAAATGATGATAAAAAGTAACGACACCATGCACTTCAGCAACTGATAGATTCAACGCTTTAGCAATACTTGGGTAACTACCCTCTGGCACATACCCAAGATCGTCCTGGATGGCGTGCAACAACGGCATTAGCGCCCCAGGCATCGAACAATGAGATGCAATATGCGCATCGATTCTCGCTACATTTTCTTCTAACACAACAACTCTCCAAAACTTTATAAAGCACCTGAGGCGCCATTGTTTATTTACAGCTAATATTGTATCAAATTGCGTCAACACTTCTAGAGCGAATCAAATAAATGTTGATAAAAATAGTACACTTTTTTGATTATATTAATTCTCATAGGTTCCAGGTTAAATTGATTAAGAATCAAATTAGAGTTAAAAAAATCGAGTTTTAAAAAAATTGGGCTTTATTTTGGTTTAATTTGAGGTAAAGTTACGATTGGTAATTAAGCAACATGGCGCATATAAATTAATTCAAAATCACGGGAGATAACGAGAATGAGCTTGGAACTACTTAAAGGAATGGGCGTAAAGATCCCATACAAAGCAAAATACGATAACTTTATCGGCGGCAAATGGGTTGCACCTAAGGGCGGCGAATATTTTGATGTCATCACACCAATTACCGGTTTGCCATACACTAAAGCCGCACGCTCAGGCGAAGCTGATGTTGAATTAGCTTTGGATGCAGCACATGCAGCAGTAGACAAATGGGGCAAAACATCAGTGCAAGAACGCGCTAACATGTTGCTCAAAATTGCTGATCGTTTAGAAGCAAATCTTGAATTATTGGCAACTGCTGAAACAATCGACAACGGCAAGCCAATCCGAGAAACATTGAATGCTGACATTCCATTAGCAATCGACCATTTCCGTTACTTCGCTGGCTGTTTACGTGCGCAAGAAGGCTCATTGAGCGAAATCGATGAAAATACAGTGGCTTATCACTTCCACGAACCACTAGGTGTAGTTGGTCAAATTATTCCGTGGAATTTCCCAATTCTAATGGCCGCATGGAAACTTGCTCCAGCTGTTGCTGCTGGTAACTGTGTTGTAATGAAACCAGCCGAATTCACACCAATCAGCCTGTTAGTATTAATGGAATTGATTGCTGACATCGTTCCACCAGGCGTTATCAACATCGTAAACGGCTACGGTCGCGAAGTTGGCGCACCTTTAGCTAATAGCCGCCGTATCGCTAAAATCGCATTCACAGGTTCTACTGCAACAGGTCGCGTCATTGCTCAAGCAGCTGCTGGTAACTTAATTCCTGCAACACTAGAATTAGGTGGCAAATCACCTAACATCTTCTTTGAAGATATTGCTTCTGCTGACGATGACTTCTTTGATAAAGCAGTTGAAGGCTTAGTATTATTCGCATTCAACCAAGGTGAAGTATGTACATGCCCATCACGCGCATTGATTCAAGAATCTGTTTATGACAAATTCATGGAACGTGTATTGCCACGTGTAGCTGCAATCAAGCAAGGCAACCCACTTGATCCAAATACAATGATTGGTGCTCAAGCTTCTGCGGACCAATTAAGCAAAATCTTGGCTTATATGGACATCGGTAAACAAGAAGGTGCTGAGCTTCTTATCGGCGGCGAACAAAACAAACTAGGTGGCGATTTGTCACAAGGTTACTACGTGAAGCCAACGCTATTCAAAGGCAATAACAAAATGCGTATTTTCCAAGAAGAAATTTTTGGACCTGTGCTTGCTGTAACAACCTTTAAAGATGAAGCAGAAGCTTTGGAAATCGCTAACGACACAATCTTTGGTTTAGGTTCTGGTGTTTGGAGTCGTGACGGAAGCCGTGCATATCGCATGGGTCGTGGCATCAAAGCTGGCCGTGTTTGGACTAACTGCTACCATGCTTACCCAGCACATGCAGCGTTCGGCGGCTACAAAGAATCAGGTATCGGCCGTGAAACTCACAAAATGATGCTTGATCACTACCAACAAACTAAAAACTTGTTAGTAAGCTACAACGCTAAAAAACTTGGCTTCTTCTAATCCGATTGAATTAGTCAGGTAATATAGCTAATATTAAGAGGCGGTTAACCCGCCTCTTTTTTTACGTCCTTTTACAGGAGCTAAAACATGGCTGAACGAATCTCTGGAACGCCATCAGCAATCGCGCTGATCCGTGAACTCACCGCAAAGCACGGCCCAATTTTATTTTTTCAATCCGGTGGCTGTTGTGAAGGTAGCGGACCTATGTGCATGCCCGCGCATGAATTCAGAAAAACACCCTCCGACGTTAAGATTGGCGAGGTTGAAGGTGCTGCTTTTTATATGGGACACAGCCACTTTCAATTCTCAGAGAATACGCACACTATACTCGATGCGATAAACGCCTCCAGTGGTTCATTTTCACTCGATTGCGGCACAGGTAAATCTTTCATTACGCGAGGTCGTTTATTTACCGATGAAGAACTAAAAGACTTACCACCGGTTGAAATTGGCTAAAACCTAAAACAAATAAAAAAGGCTCAGATTTTCTGAGCCTTTTTTATTTGTTATGAAAGAAAACGATTACTCGTCACCGCCACCCATATTCGGCGTTGCAGTAATTTTATGAATTGCTAGGTCGGCACCCATATATTCATCTTCAACATCCATACGAATACCGACAAACTTTTTAAGTAAGCCATAAACTACATAGCCGCCAACAAAAGCGACAAGAATGCCCATAAACGTACCTATCAACTGTGAAGAAATACTCACCCCGCCCATACCGCCTAGTTCCTTCATGCCAAATATACCAACAGCAACACCACCCCAAGCACCGCATAAGCCATGCAAAGGCCACACACCCAATACATCATCAATCTTCCAACGATTTTGAGTTAGGGTAAATGCCCAAACAAATAAGACCCCAGCGACAGCGCCTGTAATCAAAGCGCCAAGTGGGTGCATCACATCAGATCCAGCGCAAACTGCAACCAAGCCAGCCAATGGTCCATTGTGTACAAAGCCAGGATCATTCTTACCCATAATTAATGCAGCAATCGTACCACCCACAAGCGCCATTAACGAGTTCATCGCAACCAAACCTGTAACG
>JBEDFH010000116.1:0-3431 GCA_041175265.1 Pseudomonadota bacterium
TAGTTGAATAGTAATTTAATGCTATCAATTGCTCGACCGAAAACGCCAGCCAATGGCACAGCTTTTGCGGCAACTAATTTGCGCTCGTCAATCACCTTGCCATCTAAAGAGAATTGAATTGTGCCAAGTTCTTGGCCAGCAGCAACAGGGGCAATAACACGCTTAGCACTAATGACTTTAGCTTTCACCCGCGCATACTCACCTTTAGGCAACATCAGCGCAAGGTCAGTTAACACTGTGGCATCCACTGTGTTGTCAGTGCCTTTATAAACTTTCTGTTGGCTAATGACTTTACCTGCTTTGTAAACTAAATGTGCTTCAAAAAACTGGAAGCCATAATTTAAAAGCTTCTGACTTTCTGTTGCGCGAGCAGCATCTGAAGGCGCACCCAACACAACAGAAACTAAACGGCCATCGCCACGTTTTGCTGATGAGATTAAGCAATATCCTGCTGACTCCGTATGTCCAGTTTTCATACCATCTACTGTCGGATCTAACCATAACAAACGATTACGATTAGGCTGCGTAATTTTGTTGTAGGTATATTCTTTTACAGAATACAAACGCTGATATTGATCTGGAAAATCACGAATTAATGCAACGGCTAACAATGATAAATCAGCAGCTGTTGTGTAGTGTTGCGGATCAGGCAAACCTGTCGCATTCATGTAATGAGTATTCACCATGCCAAGACGGGCAGCTTCTTTATTCATTTGTGCAGCGAACGCTTCTTCAGTCACCGCAATACCTTCTGCCAATGCAATCGATGCATCATTACCAGATTGAATAATCATGCCATGTAATAATTCATCCACTGTCACATTCATCATGTCAGGTGAAACAAACATTTTTGAACCTTCAACCTTCCAAGCTTTTACGCTGATTGGCAAAGTTTGCGTCAACTGCAAATGTCCATTTTTTAACGCTTTAAAACTTAAGTAAGCTGTCATTAACTTAGTTAATGAAGCAGGCTCAACACGGCCTTGGCTGTTTTGCTCAGCCAATACACGACCACCACCAGCATCTTTAAGTAAATAAGCTTTTACAGTCAGCTCAGGTGGCGGAGGCGCTACTTCAGCACTAGCTTGAGTAGCAATAAATAAACTTAAGAAAATGGCAAAACAAGAAGAAAAATAAGACATATGCACTTTTTAAAATTAAGGTTGAACGATAATGTAAGTATTAAGACCCAGTGAATCTTTAATTTTCATCGCAGCACGATCTGCATCTGCACGATTGGAATAAGGCCCAATGCGCACGCGATAAACACCTTGATTGTACCAGCTATTAACAGGGGTCTTTTCGACCAAGTTTTGATCAAGAATTTTTTTAGACAAGCCACCCGCATTTTCTGAAGATTTAAACGCGCCGACTTGAACAAAAATACCTGATTCACTTGCCACAATTTTTTCAGTACTTTCTGTTATTTTTTCTACCGGAGCACTTGCCGTCACACGATCTTGAACTAAAGGCTTAATTTCAACATCACCCATATCTTTTGCAGGAGCTGCTTTTACCTCAGCTTTGTTCGCAACAAAATTTTTAGCATCAATCGCTTCGACTTCAACCAAGCCACTTCCCTTACCAACGATGCCTAATTTATAAGCTGCTGCGTAAGACAAATCAATCAAACGATCACTATGGAATGGCCCTCGATCATTAATCCTTACAATCACTGATTTTTGATTAGCCGGATTAGTCACGCGCACATAACTAGGCAAAGGCAAAATTGTATGTGCACCAGTCATGCCATACATATCATAAACTTCACCTGTTGATGTTTGCTGACCGTGATAACGCCGACCATACCAAGAAGCAATCCCACTCTTTTTATATGGCGTGAATTGCGTCATAGGCGTATATCCATTACCTAGTGCAATATAAGGCTTATTGGCACGTGCCAGTAAAGGCTCAACACGCGGCACAGCATCAGGAATAGCATAAATGTCGGCTGGGGGATGATCGCCTGGACCATCATCTAAATAATAGCCGCCTGGCTTTTTAGCATTTGACTGACCTGAAGGTGTAGCTGGTGCTGATGGACGAGCACTGTATTCAGCACAACCAACCAACAGGCTGCTGAACAAAAACAAAACAAATAAACGTATCAATATCATGATGAGGCCATTAATGCTTTATGTGTACTGATACTCATAAGAATACCCAAACCTAATAAAACAGTCACCAATGAAGTACCGCCGTAACTGATGAACGGGAGGGGCACGCCAACCACCGGCAATATGCCGCTGACCATTCCAATATTCACAAAAACATAAGTGAAAAAAGTTAAGGTCACACTACCTGCCAATAAACGACAGAAAGTATTATGTGCGCGAGAAGTAATCACAAATCCACGGAAAATAATCAGTGAAAATAATACTAAGAGCAAAATGTTTCCTAGCAAACCAAATTCTTCACCGAAGACGGCAAAAATAAAATCCGTCGTTCGCTCAGGCAAGAAATCTAATTGGGATTGAGTCCCGTTCAACCAACCTTTGCCAATCAACCCACCAGACCCAAGCGCAATGCTAGCTTGTATCGTATGATAGCCAGCACCCAATGGATCTTGTGAAGGATCGAACAAAATCTCAATTCTTTTACGCTGATAGTCATGCAATAAAGACCAAAAAATAGGCGTCATTACAGCAATCAACCCTGCACCACCGGCTAAAATTTTCCAGCTAAGCCCAGCCAAATAAATCACGTAAAAACCAGAAGCTAAAATAATCAATGAAGTACCTAAGTCTGGCTGCTTCATCACCAAACCAACTGGCACGACCAACATTAATGCTGCAATCGCATAATCAAGTGAACGTAAATCTGCCTCACGTCTTGCAAAATACCAAGCCAACATCATTGGCATGCCAACCTTCATTAATTCAGAAGGCTGGATACGCGCAAAACCAAGATTTAGCCAGCGCCGAGCGCCGTGACTAATTTCACCAAACAAAGCAACGCCCAGAAGCAATAACAAGCCAAGAATGAACAAAGGTAATGCCATACGCTCTAGCCAATGTGGCGTGATATTCGCAACAGCCCACATTAATGTTAAAGCGACCATCATATTAATGAATTGAGAAAATACACGAGACCAGTCTTGGCCAGACGCGCTATAAATGACAAATAAACCAATAATGCAGGCAAAGAAAATACAACCCATTAAAAATGAATCAATGCGCTTAGAAAGATTGCTAACAAAATCACTAATCATGTAACTCTTCCTCAACCACTGCTGCAGGTTTTTTAGTACTTGCCTCAACAACATCAGCTGGTAGCTTTCCTAATAAATAATAATCCATCACTTTGCGCGCAATTGGACCAGCAGCGGAACCGCCATGACCTCCATTTTCAACAATTACCGCAAGCGCGATTGTTGGATTTTCTGCTGGTGCATAAGCAATGAATAAGGCATGGTCACGATGACGCTCATC
>JBEDFH010000117.1:0-3391 GCA_041175265.1 Pseudomonadota bacterium
ATGCAGACTTACAAAGCAAGATTCACACCATACAAACCACAAGGCAATAAGATTAAATAGAGGGGGGGCGCAATAATTTGGAACGATATGGCGCAAAGTAAGCAATCGAAATAAAAGAAATCAGCGGGAAAAAAACAAAGGTACTTATTAAAGCCGACAGCGGCAAAATGAAATCATCGTTTGCCTCAAAAAGCAGCTCAACACCAACATCTCCAGTCACTTCATCTGAGTTAGTTAATGTATCGAACACATCTGTTGCAATTGAAAAATCTTGCATTTGATGTGAAGAATCAATTCCATGCTTTAGCAAAAGAGAACAGCTAAGGAAAAAAACAAGGAATAATAAAATTGAATTTTTATAAGTCATTACATGCATTATAAAACTAAACACGTCTCCAAGTAGTTCCTTGCGGACTATCTTCTAAAATTACACCCTGCGACAAGAGGTCTTGTCTAATTTTATCAGCTTCGACAAAGTTTTTTGCTTTTTTCGCTTCGGTACGAGCAGTAATCAATTTTTCTATTTGATTAGTCATCTCACCATCCAAATCTAAAGTACCTGCCTGAAAGAATGACTCTGGATCACGATTCAACAAGCCCAAGACGTTTGCCAAAGCTTTTAATTGTGCGGCCACCTTCATATCGCGTGTTTTATTTAATTCATTGGCTAAATCAAACAATACAGCAACTGCCTCAGGTGTATTGAAATCATCATCCATTGCAGCTTTAAAGTTAATTGCACTCACATCTTGCTCATCATATCTAGTATCAACATTGATACCACGCAAAGCAGTATATAAACGAGTTAACGCTTGCTTAGCATCATCTAAATGCTTATCTGAATAGTTAAGCGGACTACGATAATGTGCTCGCAAGATAAAAAATCTAACCACTTCTGCATCGTACTTTTTCAAGACATCACGAATCGTAAAAAAGTTGCCTAAAGATTTAGACATTTTTTCATCATCGACACGTACAAAACCATTGTGCATCCAATAATTCACAAAAGTACAGTCATGCGCCGCTTCTGATTGCGCAATTTCATTCTCATGATGTGGGAATTGCAAATCTTGACCACCGCCATGAATATCAAAATGATTGCCCAAATGACATTCACTCATCACAGAACATTCAATATGCCAGCCGGGGCGGCCTTTACCCCAAGGAGAGTCCCAACTTGGCTCATTAGGCTTTACTGACTTCCATAAAACAAAATCCATAGGGTCGCGTTTAAAAGTATCTACTTCAACACGCTCACCAGCACGTAAATCCTCTAAAGACTTACCAGAAAGCTTGCCGTAAGTTTTAAAACTATTCACTGAATAAAACACATCGCCATTTTCAGCATGATATGCATGACCCTTTTCTATTAAGGCACGAATCATATCAATCATGCCCTGAATGTGCGCTGTAGCACGAGGCTCAATATCCGGACGCAAAATCCCTAAAGCATCGGAATCTTCGTTCATGGCATCAATAAAACGCTGAGTTAACTCAGTAATCGACTCGCCGTTTTCATTTGCACGCTTAATAATCTTGTCGTCAATATCCGTGATATTTCGAACATAATTCACATCAAAACCTGAGTTACGCAACCAGCGATTAACCATGTCAAACACGACCATCACACGCGCATGGCCCAAATGACAAAAATCGTAAACCGTCATACCACAGACGTACATACTGACCTTGCCTGCCACAATCGGCACAAAGGTTTGTTTTTCTCTAGCAATGGAATTATAAATTTTGAGCATTATTAAATTTAAGCATTAAGAATTTTTGTAGAGCTTAAGTAGGCTTTTTGATAGAATCGTGGGTCCCAACTCAAACGCAAAAAAGTATATCACAATGCCTATCACACGCGCTTTATCGATTAGCTTTGCGCTACTCATCAGCCTTTCATCAATGCCGCTATTGCATGCTGAAGACTTAAAAGAGATTGCTGCACAATCAAGCCAAGGCCAACACAGTGCTGCTATGGAGCGCATTAACAACCATATCAAGGCACATCCAAATGATGTCCAAGCGCTATTCATGCGAGCTGTCATGCTTGCTGAGCAGAATAGAAAAGATGATGCGATTAGAGCATTTACTGAAATTACTGAAAAGTTTCCAGCCTTGCCAGAGCCGTATAACAACTTAGCCGTGCTATACGCTGATCAAGGACAATTTGATAAAGCTAAAAAAGCACTAGAAAGTGCGATTAAAACTCACCCAAGCTATGCCACAGCACATGAAAATCTAGGTGATATTTACGCAAAAATGGCAACAGAAGCCTACGGTAAAGCCTTACAACTTGATAACACGAATGCAAGCGCTCAAAACAAACTAGCGCTCATTAAAGATTTATTTAGCGCAACAAACAAACCATTACAAATGGCTAGCGCAAAACCAACAACAACGCCTGCAGTCAATCCTCCACCAACAAACAATGTCACTAAGCCTGAACCTGCAGCTACCAATAAGACTCCAGATACAAGCGAACCAACAACTGAAAATAAGCGCGTTGCTGATTCAGTCAATCAATGGGCAAAAGCATGGGCAAGCAAAGATATTGATAGTTACTTAAGCAGCTACGCACATAGCTTCAAAACACCAGATGGCTTAAGCCGTGAAGCCTGGGAAGAAATGCGTAAAAGCCGTATTAACAAACCACAAAAAATCAGTGTTTCGATTAACAACTTATCTGTTGAAATCATTGACAGCACGCACGCAAAAGCTAAATTCAAACAAGATTATCGTGCAGGTAGCTTGGTTGCTAAAACCCCTAAAACATTAGACCTTGTTAAATCAGGCCAACGTTGGCTGATTGAGCAGGAGCGCACTGGCCGCTAAGCATTTAACGACCTTTCATAATATGCTTAAAAATAAGATTTACCTTGTCACTTTATTAGTATTGGTGACGGTGATGCCATGGAACGCGACGGCTTTTAACCGTGGCGATCATATTGCTGCCAAAATCAGTGGGCACTTCGTATCAAATCAAATTGAGGATCTGCTTGCGGCTAGCTTAACTGCGGTCACCGCAGGCCAGTTCGACCAAGCGATTCAATCTTTGGACAAACTCATTAGCGTTGCGCCCAATTTTAAATTGGCACATCTCGTCAAAGGTGATTTGTTGATGGCTCGTGCGCAACGTTTTCAAGGCTTCGGCAGCCCATCTCCAAATTCAGAAGATGTGAGCGGTTATCGTGAAGAAGCACGTAAACGTTTAGAACGTCACTTCGCAAAAGATTTGAGCAATCAAATCCCATCAGCAGTCTGGCAACTAGATGATACGCAGCCATATGTGTTTATTGTTGATGCGGAGCAATCTCGCTTATTTGTTTATCGCAACGAAAACAACGCGCCTAAATATGTCACTGACTTTTATATCACCATAGGCAAAAAC
>JBEDFH010000118.1:0-3374 GCA_041175265.1 Pseudomonadota bacterium
AATGCTGGCATTGTGGTGGGTATTGACCCTGAGAAAGATTATCCAGGTGACCCACTCGCTGGCATGGAATTTCAACGCAAATGGGAAGCGAGAGCATTTGAACTAGGCGGAAAGAATTACAAGGCGCCGGGGCAACTTATAGGCGACTTCATTAATGGCAAACCCTCTACTGAATTCGGTGCAGTTCAACCTTCATACACCCCAGGCGTGCACCTGACTGATTTGAGTACCGCATTGCCTGAATATGCGATTACTGCCATCCGCGAGGCTCTCCCCGCCTTTGCCAAACAGATTAAAGGCTTCGATTTACCCGATGGCGTGCTGACAGGCGTAGAAACCAGAACCTCATCACCAATCAGAATTAAACGCGATGACGAAACCCTCCAAAGCATCAACACCAAAGGTCTATACCCAACAGGCGAAGGCGCTGGCTATGCAGGGGGAATTTTATCGGCCGCGGTTGATGGGATAAGAATTGCCGAAGCCGTAGCGCTTAATATCAGCAATTCAAACTAAGCCGCCGTCACCGCAATCTCTCCAGCACCCGTCTTCCCTTGGTTATCTGTCCAATTGACCTGCACAATATCACCCACTTTGGCGTTATTTAAATGAAAAGTAAGATACGGATTTTTTGAAATCCCTGTTCCCCACTGCGCATCTAGTACTGGCTTTCCATTAAGGCTAGCGCTCACTAACTGAATAAAGTTAGCGGGAATCACATCACCAAAGTCATTCTTTCGGCGCCCAGTTTCCATAGGGTGGCCTATCAGCACTTTAACTTCCGTCACACCGTCTTTAAGACGGGCTCGCATTTTCATGGTATCTGCCATCTTAGCCACATCCATTCTCTAAAACTTCTACACGTTTTTTAGCAGAAAAATATTGATTACCGACTTTAACAATCGCCTGTACATCCGAGGTTTCCGCCATCTTAATCCGCGTCACAATATAAGCATCAGCACCTTCGCTAAATACAAAATGGGCAATCAACGGGGTGGGATTATTTTCTACGAGTATAGCGAGAGACTCTGTATTCGCGATTTCACTTCTCACTTCAATTTGAACGACGGCACCGTTTTCTGCTTTGTCTGGCGCAATGATTGTGATTTGCTTAGATGCTTTAATTTCAGTAATGCCTAATCCATTGAGCGCTGAATTGAGCTTTGTGGATTCAAAAGCATTTACATTCCACATCGCGGCAAACGCACGAACAGGAACCAATGCAAGCGCACTCACTGCAAACAACATTTTCACAAAGTCTCTACGTTGCATAGGCTTCCTTTTTAACTTGGCTTAATTAAACCAACCACTTTTCTTAGGCTCGTCAATTTGTTTCCTGAGCTCATTCAAGCGTGCTTCAGCAATCGACTGCTGATAAAAATCACCATCATTAGCCCTGACCGCCAGATCCATCTGTTCTAAAGCTCTTTGTAAGTTGTAGCGATAATAATACGCTTCACCCTGTGCTTGATGACTTAATAATCGCTTACCTAAAAAAGCATAAGATTTAGATTTAAGCTCGTAAAGAACTGGGTCGTTTGGAAATAAAATGAGCTTTTCAGAAACAAACTTTATCGCAGCCTCATACTGATTAATACGAATCAGATGTTGAGCATAACCGTGAATTAGTCCGCGATGATTGGGATAGGTAGATAATCCTGCCTTATAAGCTTTAGCCGCTTGCTCAGGGTTATCACGAGCAACTTCAATATTCGCCGCTAACATGGCAAAAAACGCATGCTTAGGTGCATTAGATCGCAACCATGACAACTGTTCACTAGCACCATCTAAATCATTCATCCTAATCATCGCAATTGCCATGCCATAGTGTTGTGCTGTTTCACTGCTATAACGCTTTTCTTTTAAATTATCTTTAAACATGGCAATTGCTTGCGATGGCGTATTTAGACTCGCCATCACTTTAGCTCGAACATAGTCAAATTCTGGCGAATAAGGCAACAAACGAAAACGACTTTGTGAAACACGCGCTCTTACATCAGCAATACGTTCACCCGTCACAGGGTGGGTACGTAAAAATGATGGGGCACTCCCTTCAACGAAGCGTGTTCCTTTTTGCATGGTCTCAAAGAATGCCGCCATCGCATTAGTATCGAAGCCTGATTTTTCTAAGATATCAATCCCAACACGATCAGCCTCACGCTCATGTGTACGTGTGTAATCCAACTGTTTTTGTACTGCGCCAGCAGATGAAGCTGTCATTGCTGCGGTAGCCAACTGGGGATTAGCTCGGGCAGACAATACAGCTAAAGCCATCCCTGCCATGCTGATAATTGAGTCATTCTTTTGCTGTGCCAACATCCGTGCTAAATGGTGCTGAACCACATGGCCAATTTCATGGCCGAGGACACCTGCTAATTCTGATTCATTTTTTGCGGCAATAATCAGGCCTGTATGGACGCCGATTACGCCGCCTGGCATCGCAAACGCGTTGATACTGTTATCACGCACCACAAAGAAATTAAAAGATTGTGTTTTATCAGGCCCGTTACTTGCGAGGCGCATACCCAAATTCTGAATATAGTCTTGGATTTCAGGATCGCCAACGACTTCGTCACTGGACATCACATCACGCATGATTTGATCAGCAATTTTCTTTTCTTGTAGCGGCGATAAAATGGTTTGTGAAATATCACCAAGCTCAGGCAACTCGTCCGCTAAAACACGAGGCACAAAAATACTAATCAGTAAAATGGTATAAACAAGCTTCATCATTGATATGATAACGATATTGAGCGCCAAGTTCACTGATTGAAGTGAAATTTGACTGAATAAAATTAGAAAAGGCAACGCATATGAATCCACTCACCCATTTTGATAGCCAAGGCCAAGCCCATATGGTGGACATCGGCAGCAAGTCAGACACACAACGTGTTGCGATTGCTCAAGGCAGCATTCGGATGATGCCGCAAACACTTCAATTAATTATGCAAGGCGATGCAAAAAAAGGTGACGTGCTAGGCATTGCTAGAATTGCTGCTATCCAAGCGTCAAAACGTACCTCTGATTTAATTCCTTTATGCCATCCAATCAGCCTAACTAAAGTGGACGTAGCATTTGAAATTGAGAGCAACACAAATACTATTCATTGCAGAGTCACTGCACAATGCAATGGTAAAACTGGCGTAGAAATGGAAGCATTGGCCGCCACTAGTGTCGGCTTACTCACTATTTATGACATGGTGAAAGCTGCTGATAAAGGCATAGTCATTAGTGAAATTAAATTACTTGAAAAACAAGGCGGGAAATCCGGCCATTGGAAAGCTTAGAAATAAACGCTACAAAATTAACTTAATAATTAAATTGGATATTAATTTCCAAGTCCTGGGTAAGCTGAAACTCACTATCTTTGAATG
>JBEDFH010000119.1:0-3371 GCA_041175265.1 Pseudomonadota bacterium
ATTAATGGGCCTACATTCTTATGGAATACCACGCGCTTCTCTTCAGAGTAGCGTGAAGATGTCTTACCGTAACCCACAGCCAAATCTTGTAATTGGCACTCACCACCTTGGTCGCAAATGGGGCAATCTAATGGGTGGTTAATCAACAAAAATTCCATAACGGATTTTTGTGCTTGAACTGCTTTTTCTGAATGTGTATGAACCTTCATGCCAGGCGTCACTGGTGTCGCGCAAGCAGGCAAAGGCTTCGGTGCTTTTTCAACCTCAACTAAACACATACGGCAGTTTGCCGCGATCGATAATTTCTTGTGATAGCAAAAATGCGGAATATGCGTGCCTAATTTCTTGGCCGCATCCATCACCATAGAGCCCTGTTGGACTTCTACCGATTTGCCATCAATTTCGATTTCAACCATCTTTTTTCCTGTAGGTCTCTTTTAGGCGATTAAACGTAAGCCGGCACAATGCAACGCTTGTGCTCAACGTGATACGCAAACTCGTCCATGTAATGCTTCAACATGCCACGCACAGGCATTGCCGCAGCATCACCTAGTGCACAAATTGTTCTACCCTGAATATTGGCAGCCACATCATTCAAAAGATCTAAATCTTCTGGACGACCTTGACCATGCTCAATACGATTCACAATGCGCCACAACCAACCAGTACCTTCACGGCAAGGCGTACATTGGCCGCACGATTCTTCGTGATAGAAATAAGATAAACGTAACAAAGACTTCACCATGCAACGTGTTTCATCCATCACAATCACAGCACCAGATCCCAACATAGAGCCGGCCTTGGCAATGCTGTCGTAATCCATATCGGTTTCCATCATCATGGCGCCCGGAACAACCGGTGCTGATGAACCACCAGGAATCACAGCTTTAATCTTTTTACCGCCACGCATACCACCTGCCAACTCTAAGAGAGTTGCAAATGAAGTACCCAGTGGAATCTCATAGTTACCTGGGCGCTCAACGTCACCAGAGATGGAGAAAATCTTTGTGCCACCGTTATTAGGCTTACCTAATTTGGCATAAGTTTCGCCACCAACTGCAAAGATGAACGGCACAGCTGAGAAAGTTTCAGTGTTATTAATTGTTGTTGGTTTGCCATACAAACCAAAACTTGCTGGGAATGGTGGTTTGAAACGTGGCTGGCCTTTTTTACCTTCTAAAGACTCCAACAAAGCAGTTTCTTCACCACAGATATAAGCACCCCAACCATGATGAGCATGTAATTGGAATGAGAATTCTGATCCACAAATCTTGTCACCCAAGAAACCAGCTGCACGAGCTTGTTCTAGAGCCTCTTCAAAGCGAGCATAACCTTCCCAAATCTCACCGTGAATATAGTTGTAACCCACTGAAATACCCATGGCATAAGCAGCAATGGCCATACCCTCAATCAATGCATGTGGGTTGTAACGAATGATGTCGCGGTCTTTAAAAGTACCAGGCTCACCTTCATCTGTATTACAAACTAGATATTTGTTACCAGGGAACTGACGAGGCATGAAGCTCCACTTCAAACCTGTTGGGAAACCAGCACCACCACGGCCGCGCAAACCAGAAGCTTTGACTTCTGCAATCACAGCCTCAGGAGTAATACCCTCGGTCAAGATTTTTCGCAATTGCGCGTATCCACCACGCGCGACGTAATCTTTTAAACCCCAATTGTCACCAGTTAAACCAGCCAAAATGAGTGGCTGAATATGGCGGTTATGCAAACTCGTCATACAGCACCCCCTTGTGCTTTAGCTTTTAATTCTTCAATCAAAGCATCCAACTTGTCATTGCTCATGAAACTACACATTGTTTTGTTATTCACGATGGCAACTGGTGCATCACCGCATGCGCCCATACATTCACCTTCTTTAAGTGTGAAAGTACCGCATGGTGTTGTTTCGTTGTAATCAATACCTAATTTTTTCTTGAGATATTCACCAGCACGAGTACCGCCAGATAATTCACAAGGCAAGTTGGTGCAGACAGCTAGCTTAAATTTGCCAACTGGTTTGGTGTCATACATATTGTAGAAAGTAGCCACTTCTTGCACAGCAATGGGAGGCATTTCTAAAATAACAGCGATCTCTTCAATAGCTTCAGGTGTTACCCAACCATATTGGTCTTGGGCAACTACCAAAGCAGCCATCACAGCAGATTGCTTTTGATCAGCTGGGTACTTAGCAATATTGCGATCGATTTCAGCGCGGGCTTGTACAGACAACATGTCGCTCTTATCCTTTTAGCGGTCAATCTCGCCGAACACAATGTCCTGCGTACCAATAATAGTTACAGCATCAGCCAACATATGACCTTTTGCCATTTCATCTAAAGCTGATAGATGTACAAAACCTGGGGCACGAATCTTCAAGCGATAAGGCTTGTTTGCACCATCAGAAATTGCATAAATACCGAACTCACCTTTTGGATGTTCTACAGCTGCATAAGCTTCACCTGCAGGCACGTGAATACCTTCAGAGAACAACTTAAAGTGGTGAATCAAGTCTTCCATGTTGGACTTCATGTCCTCACGTTTCGGAGTCGTTACTTTGTGGTTATCGCTCATGACAGAACCTGGGTTCGCACGTAACCACTTCACACACTGCTGGATGATCTTGTTCGATTGGCGCATCTCTTCAACACGTACTAAGTAACGGTCATAAGAGTCACCATTCACGCCAACTGGAATATCAAAATCAAGCTGGTCATAAACTTCATACGGCTGCTTCTTACGTAAGTCCCACTCGATACCTGAACCACGCAACATCGCGCCAGTAAATCCTAATTGCAATGCGCGCTCAGGAGTAACAACACCAATACCCACCAAACGCTGCTTCCAGATACGGTTATCTGTGAGCAATGTTTCATATTCATCAACATAAGCTGGGAAACGAGTTGTGAAGTCTTCAATGAAATCCAATAAAGAACCTTGGCGGTTTTCATTTAACTTCTTAACTGCTTTTTCACCACGAATCTTGTTAGCCAAGTACTGAGGCATCACTTCTGGCAAATCACGGTAAACACCACCTGGACGGTAGTAAGCCGCGTGCATACGAGCGCCTGACACAGCTTCGTACATATCAAATAAATCTTCACGTTCACGGAAGGCATACAAGAAAACTGCCATCGCACCAACGTCTAAGCCGTGACAACCAATCCATAGCAAGTGATTCAATAAACGCGTGATTTCATCAAACATCACACGGATATATTGAGCACGAACTGGTACATCAATTTGCAATAACTTTTCAATAGCCATCACGTAAGCGTGCTCGTTAGCCATCATCGATACATAGTCCAAACGATCCATGTACGGAACGTTTTGAACCCAAGTACGAGTCTCTGCTAATTTCTCTGTAGCAC
>JBEDFH010000120.1:0-3357 GCA_041175265.1 Pseudomonadota bacterium
TTATCAGGATGAGGATCACCCGCCGTAATAAATGGGATTAAGGCTTTTTTGCCTGATTGTTTGAGATTTGCAAAAGTTGTTTGAATGCGTGACATAAATTAGAGCGTAATTCCAGAAAGTTGAGCAACGGTATTCATATCTTTATCACCGCGACCTGAGAGGTTAACCAGTAAGATTTGATCCTTACTCATTGTTTTTGCAAGCTTTTCAGCATAAGCCAAAGCGTGGCTTGATTCTAAAGCAGGGATAATACCTTCTGTGAGACAAAGTCCATGGAAAGCAGCCATGGCTTCATCATCAGTAATGGCGACATATTCAGCACGTTTAGTATCTTTCAACCAAGCATGTTCAGGACCGACACCAGGATAATCTAAACCTGCAGAGATCGAATGTGTTTCGATAATTTGACCGTCTTCATCTTGCATTAAGTAAGTACGGTTGCCGTGCAATACACCAACCGCGCTATTGGCTGTCAACGGCGCAGCGTGCTTACCAGTCTCCAAGCCATGCCCTGCAGCTTCAACACCAATCAAACGTACATTTTCTTCGTTGATGTATGGATAAAAAATACCCATGGCATTCGAACCACCACCCACACATGCAATCACTGCATCTGGCTGACGACCGACGATTTCTTTCATTTGGATTTTAGCTTCAACGCCAATCACCGCTTGAAAATCACGCACCATCATTGGATATGGGTGCGGACCAGCAACTGTACCAATAATGTAGAAAGTATTTTCAATGTTGGTGACCCAATCACGCATAGCTTCATTAAGCGCATCTTTAAGCGTTTTAGAACCACTTTCCACAGGCACAACCGTTGCACCTAATAACTTCATGCGATAAACGTTAGGTGCTTGACGCTTAACGTCTTCAGAACCCATGTAAACCACACATTCAAGACCCAAACGTGCTGCAATAGTTGCTGTCGCAACGCCATGTTGACCAGCGCCGGTTTCAGCAATCACGCGAGGCTTACCCATGCGTTTAGCTAATAGCGCTTGACCAACGGTGTTATTCACCTTGTGAGCGCCTGTATGATTGAGGTCTTCACGTTTTAAGTAGATTTGAGCACCACCCACTTTATCTGACCAGCGTTTTGCATGATAAATTGGGCTTGGGCGGCCAACGAAATGTTTAAGATCGTGAGCGAACTCAGCCAAAAATTCTTCATCATGACGATATTTTTCATACATGACACGTAATTCTTCAAGCGCCTCAACCAAAGTCTCGGCGACAAAAATACCGCCGTAAGGACCAAAGTGACCACGTTCATCTGGCATATCATACAATTGCATTACTTACTCCTCGCATGAATGCAGCTATTTTAGCTGCATCTTTAATCCCTTTTTTAAACTCGACTCCACCACTAACATCTACAGCGTATGGCTTAACCTGGCGAATCGCCTGTTCTACATTTTCTGCATCCAAGCCACCTGCCAATACAACAGGCTTGCTAAGATTTTTAGGAATGAGCGCCCAATCAAACACTTGCCCTGTTCCACCCGGTACACCATCTGCATAAGTGTCTAATAGCAAGGCTTTAGCATCTGAATACTCAGTCGCGTATTGTACCAAATTTGTGTCACTTTTGACGCGAATTGCCTTCATGTATGACTTACCGTATTGACGACATTCATCTGCAGTCTCTTGGCCATGAAACTGGATTAAATCAATATCAACCTGAGACAATACAGCTTCAATATCGGCCCGACTCGCATCTACAAAAAGTGCAACCACTGTGACAAAAGCTGGTAGCGCATTCACAATTTCAGCAGCCAGTGCCGGCGTAACATAACGCGGACTTGGCGGATAAAACACTAAACCAATTGCATCAGCACCATGACCAACCGCAATTAGCGCATCTTCCACTCGGGTTATCCCGCAAATTTTTACTCGTGTACGCACAAACAAGCCATCCATTTAAAGACAATAGCGTAACCGAAAGCCCTTAAACTGTCACAGCTTAGTTACGTTTTTGTTTATTTAAGCCAAAAAATTCAAATACCGTCTAGTTGGCGGCAAGCCCCAACATTCTTCATAATCAACACCGGTCAAATACAAGCCATCAGGCGAAAATGTCGGTGGTGATTTTGTTCTATCTTTAGATGCCAGTAAGGTTTTAATGAAGTCAGGAGCATAACTACCCTTACCCACATAAACCAGTGCGCCTACCATGTTGCGCACTTGATGATGCAAAAACGCATTCCCCGAAAAATCAAACACCAAATAATCACCTTGCTTGACTATCTTTGATTGATATAAGTTTCTAATCGGTGACTTTGCTTGGCATTCAGCTGCTCGAAAAGCACTAAAATCATGCTCACCTTCCAAATAATGAGCAGCCTCTGCCATTTTCTCAACATCTAATGGCAAATGAAACCAACTAGATTTACCAGACATCACAGCGGGTGCTACAGGATGATTAAACAATAAGAACTGATAATGACGACCCCGGGCTGAAAACCTCGCATGAAAGTCATCGTCAACTGGCTGTGCCCATACTACCCTTACAAATGGTGGTAGATGCGCGTTAACCCCTCGCACCCAAGCACTATCCGGCCGATCTGTTTCGGTATCAAAATGAACCACTTGAGATAAAGCATGAACCCCTGTGTCAGTTCGCCCTGCTGCGACAATTGAGACTTCATGTTGCGCCAATTGCGAGAGTGCACGCTCAAGCCTATCTTGAACGCCGCAACCAGTGGATTGTGTTTGCCATCCACAAAAATGACTGCCGTCGTATTCAACCCCTAATGCTATTCTCATTTTAAACGTGCCATTTCCAAATCAACAACGCACACATCACAAAGAGCGCTATGTAATCAAAGTAGCCTAATCGGTGTTCTTCCAATTCAATCACCCTCAAGCTCGATAATGTATCAATTTTATCAATATCCATATTCAAAAACTGTTGCCAATTTGAATGTGAAGCGGAGTGACGGTCTTGTTGCGAGTTATTTAATTCAATGTAATGCAAAGTTAAACATAACCTTGCCGCGAAACGCTCCGGATGCAAGCCAACGAATTGCAATGGTTTCAATAAAACGTAAAAACCTTCAATCATCAAAGGAATCGGGGTGCTTGCCATCATTAAGGCAACGCTAGCTAGCATCGTCATTAAACGAAGGAGCTGCAAACCACCCGCTTGCAAACCTTCATAAGTAGGCGCCCAGTCCACCAAACCATTCAATGGCCAATCGCTAACAAACTCTCCCGGCGTATTAAATGCATAAATTAAAAACATAGAAAGAAACAGCCAGCGCATCCGCTTAAGCATAGGAAACCACTGCTTAACCCTAAGTAAAAGCATTGCTAGAAGCAAACATGATGCTAATAAGGCAATCTCTATTG
>JBEDFH010000121.1:0-3346 GCA_041175265.1 Pseudomonadota bacterium
CCTTCGTACTTTTTGGCCACAGACTCCAGAGTAGGTCGATAGTAATTCTGTGCTGCGATTTCTTGGCCCTGTTCAGAATACAAATACTCTAAATAAGCTTGTGCAACTGGACGCGTTTTACGTTTATCAACGACTTTATCAACGACAGTTACAGTTGGTTCAGCTAGGATTGAAAGAGAAGGTACGACGATTTCAAATTTATCTGGGCCTAATTCTTTTTGTGCTAAGAAAGCTTCGTTTTCCCATGCAAGAAGCACATCGCCAATGCCTCGTTCAACGAATGTAGTCGTTGAACCACGTGCTCCGGTATCAAGCACAGGAACATTTTTGTAGATATTTTTAACGAATTCTTTCGCTTTCGTTTCGTCATTATTATTTTTCTTCAAACCGTAAGCCCAGGCTGCCAAGTAATTCCATCTAGCCCCACCTGATGTTTTAGGGTTGGGTGTAATCACAGAAACGCCAGGTTTTGTAATATCGTCCCAATCTTTAATTTTTTTAGGGTTGCCTTTGCGCACTAAGAAAACAATGGTTGATGTATATGGCGCACTATTATGCTGCAAGCGCTTTTGCCAGTCTTTGGGAATTAATTTGCCTTTTTCGTAAAGTTGATCGACGTCGTAAGCAAGTGCAAGTGTTGCTACGTCAGCATCTAGCCCGTCTATGATTGCGCGGGCTTGTTTGCCTGAGCCGCCATGTGAGGCTTTGATTGTGATGTTGTCACCTGTTTTTGCTTTCCAGTATTTGGCAAATGCAATGTTGTAATCTTGATATAACTCACGAGTCGGATCATAAGATACATTAAGTAAGCTAATATCAGCCGCCGATGCGGGTAAAGTAAAAGCTAGCGCAGCTAGTAATGTGCTTAGTAAAAAATTAGATTTCATTTGAATTCCTTTATTAGTTTTAGATAATTAGAACGCAACTTGGAAACGCGCTAAGACCGCTTTCTCATCTTCACGATCACGAACTCTTGAGCCGCTTGCATCGATTGTTGATTGGCCTGTTTCAATTGCGCCGCCATCAAATTTGGTTTGCGCGTAGTTAAGTGCAAATTTCGCATTTTTATTTAGATACCAATTAACACCCGCAGTCCATGTTTTTGCGGACTTCGCACTTTTTGATAGGTCTGAAAAAGCCCCGGCAGTTGTTGTTAATTTTTCTGCGGCATAATCACCATTTGCATTTTTAAAAGTGTCGTTATCAAGGTTGATTTCACTGTAGCGGCCAACTAGCTCCCAAGCTCCCCAGCCGCCTTTTTCCAAATCAAAATCATTTTTAGGTTTTAAACCTTTAAATGATGCATCTTCTCCTGTGATTAAATACGAGAGACCGATTCCCCAAGCGTCATGTTTTAATGATTTTTTTGAATCAGAAACAATTCCTGCTGCTGCATTGCTTGTTGCGTTATTTAGTAAGCTCACGTCTTGAGAAAGTTGGGCGTATTCAGCAATCGCGCCAAATGGACCATAATAATAGTTAGCTTGAGGCGACCAGCGAACACGTTGGCCATCAGCGACGGTTGTGCCGCCGTAACGGAAGAATGTTTGTTGGCCTTCGGTAACGTAGCTAGGCAAGCCGTTGCGAGTTGCATCGGCCGCAGATGTATCTGTGAAATCTAGGTTTTTTTCACCACTAAAATCTGTGTAAGTTGCACCAATCCCAAATCCAAGTCCTGATAGTGCGGAAATTGAATCATTAAATGGATTAGTAAATAAACGCGCAGTGTATTCGCGCTCACCATTGTATTCAGTACCTGTTGCAATGTTGCCGCCATCAGCAACGCCATTGACAATCCCAAATGCGTAATTCAATTTTTTATCTAAAACGTCACCGTAAACTGCTACACCTAAATCACGGTTAGGTAAAATAGCGTTTGTTACGTAGCTCCGTTCTACAAATTTAATGTCACCACCACCTTGTAAACGCTCTAAGCCAACGAAGCTCTTAAATTTACCTGCGCGAATGTTGAATGATGGGTCTAAGTTAGCTTCAACATAAGCATCGACAACTGTGGCGCTACCGCCACCAAAATCAGGGGTAAAGCGGAAGCCATACTTGCCATTCACTTTTCCTTCAATTGTTGGGCGAACACGTCTCAAAAGTGAGCTATTATCTGCGTCATGGAATCCGTCTGCATCTAAAGTGCCAGCTCTATTGTTGGAGCGACCTCGGACATCATTATCACCTTCACTGTAATAACGATGGTCCGCTTGCAATATACCTCTGAATTTAATTTCGTTTTTGCCATCAGCTGAAGCAAAAGAGAAGCCGTCAGCGGATGCTTTTACAACTGGCGTTTCTTTTTTCTTGGCAGCAGCTTCTTCAGCAATAATTTCACCTTTGCGATCTAGTACCTTGATCTTTTGATCAAGCTCTTGAACTAATTGACGAAGCTTTTCAAGTTCATCACTATCGTTAGCTAAGGCGTTACCTGAGAAAGCAACGCTTAAAAATAGTGGCGCGATAAGCGCTGGGATTAATTTTTTCTTTAAGTTCATTTTCAACTCCTGAATTTGATTCTATTAATTTGATTTAAAATTCCTTCGATGCTTGGCGCAATCAATTCTACGATTGGTTTTGGATACAATCCAAAAAAGAACAATACTGCAATTATGATTACCAAAACAATACCTTCATTAACCGTAACATCAGCAAATAGTTTTGCATTGGTTTCGCCTAACATAACTGATTGAAACATTTTTAGCATGTAGTAAGCACCTAAAATGATGGTGGTACCGCCAAATACGGCATACCAAATATTCACTTGTGATAAACTGTATAAAACGGTAAATTCTCCAACGAAGTTAAAAGTAGTTGGTAACGCTACCGATGCTAGTACCAAGATTAAAAATAGCGAAGCAAATTTCGGCGCTTGTGAACGAATACCACCCATATCAGCGATGACTCTTGTTTCGTATCTTCTGTAAATAATTTCAGCAATAAAGAACAAACCTACTACAACAAATCCGTGTGCAATCATTTGCAATACTGCACCACTAATACCATCAGCAGTTAAAGTGTAAGCTCCTGCGGCAATCAATCCCACGTGTGCCAAAGAAGAATAGGCTAACAATTTTTTCAAGTCTTTTTGTCTCAGCGCCACAATAGATCCATATATTACACCACCAATACCTAAGATTAATGCCATAGTTACATGACCTTTGGCTGCTAATGGAACGATAGGCAGTTGCCAACGAATGACACTGTACAATCCCATTTTCAACATAATACCTGATAAAAGCATAGTTCCAACGGTTGGTGCTTTTTGGTACACATTCGCTTGCCAAGTATGGAAAGGAATGATTGGAATTTTGATAGCATACGCCAAGAAAAACCCAACAAA
>JBEDFH010000122.1:0-3802 GCA_041175265.1 Pseudomonadota bacterium
TTGATGCGTAATTTCACGACCTCTAAAACGCAAAGTAATCTTTGCTTTATCGCCGTCCTGAATAAACTTAATAATATTCCGTACTTTGATGTTGTAATCACCATCATCAGTACCTGGACGGAACTTAATTTCTTTAACTTGAACTTGCTTTTGCTTCAGTTTTTGTTCGTGCTGACGTTTGCTTTCGGCATATTTAAACTTACCGTAATCCATCAAACGACATACCGGCGGAACAGCTTGCGGTGCAATCTCAACCAAATCGATATCAATCTCTTCGGCTTTTGCTAACGCCTCGCTCAAACTTACAATACCGAGCGGTTCACCTTCCACGCCTACCAAACGAATCTCTTGTGCTGTAATGTCACCGTTGATTCTTACTTCTTTGTCCTGAGCTATCGCAAATTCTCCAATAATTTCTGGGCTCTTTTGAGCCACTTATAAAAAAGTTAAGCCGCGCTACCTTTAGCTTTAACCTCGCCTTGCATGAGTTCAATAAACGCTTGAACTGGCATAGAACCTAGGTCTTCACCTTTTCTGGTACGCACGGCCACTTGTCCGCTTTGCATTTCTTTGTCACCTACAACAAGCAAATAAGGCAACTTCTGCAAGCTATGCAAGCTATGTTCGCGTATTTTATAGGTTATTTTCTCATTTCTCAAGTCCGATGCAACTCTAAACCCGTTTTTCTTGAGTTCAGCCACCACTTGAGTCACGTATTCCGCGTGCGCATCGGCGATATTCAGCACCATCGCCTGTACTGGCGCCAACCAAACTGGCATCGCCCCTGCATAGTTTTCAATCAGAATACCAATAAAGCGCTCCATCGAACCGACAATCGCACGATGCAACATCACTGGATGCTTACGTGAGTTATCTTCAGCGACATATTCGGCACCCAAACGCACTGGCAAGTTGAAGTCTAATTGAATCGTACCAACTTGCCATAAACGGCCTAAGCTGTCTTTTAGCGTGAATTCAATCTTAGGGCCGTAAAAAGCGCCCTCGCCTGGTTGCAAATCAAATGCTAAGTTGTTTTGTGTCAACGCTGCAGCCAAGGCTTGCTCGGCCTGATCCCAAGTTTCATCAGATCCCACACGTTTTTCTGGGCGTGTTGAAAGTTTAACTAGCACATCGCTAAAGCCAAAATCGCCATACACTTTGTATAGCATTTGAATAAAGGTCGCGACCTCCTCTTCAATCTGGCTTTCCATACAGAAAATATGCGCATCATCTTGGGTAAAGCCACGCACACGCATCAAACCATGCAATGATCCTGAAGGCTCATTACGGTGACAAGATCCAAACTCAGCCAAACGCAAAGGCAAATCACGATAGCTATGCAGACCACTATTAAAGATCTGCACATGGCCTGGGCAATTCATCGGCTTCACCGCGTAATCGCGGTTTTCAGAATGGGTCGTGAACATATTGTCACGGTAGTTTTCCCAATGGCCTGATTTTTCCCAAAGCGTTCTATCCATAATCGTTGGGGTACGCACTTCTTGATATCCGTACTCTACAAACTTAGCGCGCATGTATTGCTCAATCTCTTGCCATAGCGACCAGCCACGAGGATGCCAGAACACCATACCTGGGCCATCATCTTGCATATGGAATAAATCGAGGTGCTTACCTAATTTACGGTGATCGCGTTTTTCAGCTTCCTCTAATTGGAACAGATGCGCTTCCAAGTCTTCTTTCTTTGCCCATGCCGTTCCGTAAACACGTTGCAACATTTCATTGTTTGAATCGCCGCGCCAATAAGCACCAGCCAACTTCATCAGCTTAAATACTTTTAATTTACCGGTTGATGGCACATGAGGCCCACGACACAAGTCAGTGAAATTGCCTTCGGTATAAAGTGAAACATCTTGATCAGCAGGAATTGATTCAATAATCTCTGCTTTGTAATGTTCATTAATCGATTTGAAGTAGGCCACAGCTTCATCACGCGGCAATACTTTACGGGTCACTGGCTCGTCTTTTTTAGCAAGCTCAGCCATTTTCTTTTCAATGGTAATTAAATCTTCAGGGGTAAATGGGCGTTTATATGAAAAGTCATAATAAAAACCATTGTCGATCACAGGACCAATCGTCACTTGCGCATCAGGAAATAATTCTTTAACTGCATAGGCCAACAAATGCGCTGTTGAATGTCGAATGACATCAACACCTTCAGCATCACGTTCAGTGATGATGGCTAAGTCTGCATTCTCTTCAATCAAATACGAAGTATCGACCAACTGACCGTTTACTTTACCTGCCAAAGCAGCACGGGCTAAGCCAGCGCCAATACTAGCAGCAACATCAGCAACAGTAACCGAACTCTCAAAACTACGTTCAGAACCATCAGGCAATCGAATAATAGGCATATTTTTTGACCAATTAAGAATGAAAAAAGCCGCAAAACGGCTTTAATCTTATTATGTTGGTAGGCAGTAGCAGATTCGAACTGCTGACCTCTTGGATGTCGACCAAGCGCTCTAACCAACTGAGCTAACCGCCTAGATTTGTCTTAATGAAAAAATCTGCGAATTCTAGCGCATTGCGCTTTTTTAAGCAAACCAGAATACGCCCTAGAATCCTTCAGGGCTTGCGGTCACAAGTTATAATATCAAGCATGCAAACCAAACATCCAAACACATTGATTGATGAAATGTTTAATGCGGAACATTTCCGCGAAAGAGGCCATGCGCTGATTGATCTACTCAGCCAACATCTTGCTGACAATATAAATGCAAAGCGCCCTGTGCTGAACTGGCAAGACCCTGTAAGGGAAGATTCTAATTGGCAAGCACCGCTACCAACATCCGCAACAATGGATAGCACTACCCTACTCCAGACCCTAGAGAAACAGATTTTAGCGAACAGCTTAGCCATTCATCATCCGCGCAATATGGGGCATCAAGTTGCAACCCCTCTGCCGATTGCGGCGCTATGTGATTTAGTCGCTTCACTGACTAATCAAGCCATGACCATTTATGAAGTAGGGCCAAGCGCGACCATGCTTGAGCGGCAAGTGATTCGTTGGCTATGCAATTTAATCGATGATGGCAATACCACATCAGGTGGTGTTTTAACTTCTGGTGGCGCAATGGCCAACCTGACTGCTTTATTAGCAGCGAGGCAAATTGCCGCAAAGAAAATGCAATGGAATGCTTGGAAAACTGGCTTAAATGGCCAAGCACGTTTATGTATTTTAGCTTCTGAACACGCCCACTATTCCATCGCCCGCGCTGCAGGCATTATGGGTTTGGGTAGTGATGCTGTGATTAAAGTTGCTACAGATAGCGAGGGCCGCATGGATGTTGCTGCCTTAAATGCGGCTCACCAATATTGTCAGCAATCGGATTTACACATCATCGCTGTGGTGGCGAGTGCGGGTTGCACACCCACTGGCAGTATTGATCCGCTACAGGCGATTGGTGAATTCTGCCAAGCGCAAGGTCTGTGGTTTCATGTCGATGGCGCACACGGCGCTTCTGCATTGTTATCCGAGCAACATCGCAGCAAACTCAAAGGAATCGACTTGGCTGATTCCGTGATTTGGGACGGTCACAAACTACTTTATATGCCAGCAACAGTGTCAGCCGTTTTATTTAAAAATGCTGCACATGCTGATGCTGCGTTTGCACAAGAAGCGTCTTATCTATTTCAAGAAGAAGACGGTGAGGTTGAAGCAACAAAACCAGAAGCTTTTAACATTAGCTACCGCACGCTAGAGTGCACTAAACGCATGATGGCTTTAAAACTGTGGGTGGCTTTTTCACTTTACGGAACTGATGGCTTAGGTGCATTAGTG
>JBEDFH010000123.1:0-4663 GCA_041175265.1 Pseudomonadota bacterium
AATGCTCAGCCTAATCGTTGGGCAGAGTATGACACGGGCGCTGCTGCGCAAAATCTTTGCTTGCAAGCAAGCAGTATGGGCTTGATGGCGCATCAGCTTGGTGGTTTTGATGCAGAAAAAACGCGAGAAGCCTTTGATATTCCAGCGCAATTTACTTTGATGGCGATGATTTCTGTCGGCTATCCTGTGAGTGAATCTGCGATTCCTGAGGATTTGTTAGCAAGGGAAACTGCTGAACGAAGCCGTCGGCCTTTAGGCGAGTTGTTTTATCAGGGTGCCTGGGAAAATCCAATCAAGTAGCAGGAATGATTTAGTAAAAGCCAGTCATCTGCTAGAATAACGCCACTAAAACATCAACTATAGGAAATATCATGGCTGTAGTCGCACTTAATAAGGACAATTTCAAAGAAACCATTGTTAACAATCCATTTGTGATTGTTGATTTCTGGGCAAAGTGGTGTGATCCATGTGTGGCATTTACGCCAGTGTTTGAAGCGGCTGCTGAAAAAAATCCTGATATCTTATTCGGTATGGTGGATACAGAAGCGAATCCAGAAATTGCAGAGTATTTTGAAGTTTCAAAAATTCCTGGGATTTTGATTATTCGCGAACAAGCTGGCATTCATGCACAACAAGGTGAGATTGGTGCGCCAGCTTTAGAAAAGTTAATTGAATGGGCACGTGAATTTGATATGACACAAGTGCGTGACTATTACAAAGAGCAAGATGCTCAGAAGTAATTGAGAGCTAATTCAATGCACAATAAAAAAGCCGCTTAATAGCGGCTTTTTTTACGGGCAATCTTTTTGAATTAAGGTGCTAGGTTACTTAAGAATTTAGTAGGGTCGACTGATTTACCTTGAAAGCGAATTTCAAAGTGTAGTTTTACTTTGTCAGCACCAGAGCTACCCATTTCAGCTATTTTTTGGCCTTTAAGCACCTGTTGGCCTTCTTTAACTAAGATTTTATTGTTGTGTGCATAAACAGATAGGTAATCTTTATTATGTTTTACGATGACTAAGTTGCCATAGCCGCGAAGGTCAGAACCGTTGTAGATGACCTTACCCGCACCTGCCGAGTTGATGTCTTGGCCTAAAGCACCTTCAATATCAATCCCTTTAGCGCTGCCACCCTCAGTAAAACCATTGGTGATTTTCCCTTTGGTTGGCCACGCCCATTCAGTGATTTCTTCGTTATTACCAAAAGCAATATTTTGAATGTTTGTCGTTTTGGCTGGCGTGCTAGTAGGCGCGACTTTTTGCTCATTGAGTTCTGGGTATTGAGCGGTTTAATGATCACGTCATCTTCTTGGGCTTTTTGTTGAGGCGCCGGGTTTTTAGCTTGGACTTTGTTATCTTTAAGCTTTAAAGACTGACCTACGCGGATAACATAGGGTTGCTCGATTTGGTTGAGTTGCGCAATTTCTTTATAGTCATAGCCATATTCCAGACCAACGCTATAAAGCGTGTCGCCTTTTTTAACGACATAAACATCAGGCCGCCAGTCTTTATCTGAAGATTTGTTTGCAGACTTTACGGAGACTGGTTTTTTATTGCTGATTGCTGTGCTGCGCTCAATGACTGGCGCACGATTTTGTGTGCCTGAACAAGCAGCTAGGATGAGGCAAACTATTGAGGCTGTGAGCTTCTTCGTGCGCATTTAATTGGTTCCGCCGAGTAATGGAACAAACTTAACGGCTTCAAGTTTGGTGTGCTTGTACTCGGTTTCATCCAGACGTTCTATTAAATATAGGATTTGCTCGTTAATGCCGACTGGAATGACCATACGCCCGCCTATTGCAAGTTGTTGCAATAGCTCTTCGGGTACGCGACTTGCCGCTGCTGTTACGATAATGCCATCAAATGGTGCTAATTCTGGCAGTCCCATGGTGCCATCAGCATGCTTGAGTTTGATATTGCGCATACGGAGATCACGTAAGTGGTTGCGTGCACGCATTAACAGCGGGCTGATGCGCTCAACTGAGTAAACTTCTATGGCGACTCTAGATAACACGGCAGTTTGATAGCCGCAGCCGGTACCAATCTCCAGCACCTTTTTTAAATAGTTACCGGCACGTAAAACTTCTGTCATTCGGGCAACGGTGTATGGCTGCGAGATGGTTTGACCAAACCCAATTGGGAGTGAAACATCTTCATAGGCCCGAGTGGCAAGCGCTTCATCAATAAAAATATGGCGGGGAATTTCTCCCATGGCGGCTAGTGTGACCTCATCTTTCACACCTTGCTCACGCAGTCTCGCTAGCATGCGATCACGCGTTCGCTGCGAGGTCATGCCGATGCCGTTGATAGAGCTACGTATCACTCAGCCATCCAATTCTTAAGTTTGTCTAATTGTTGGTGGTTTGTTAAGTCGGCTTGCAAAGCGGTAATCGATACTTTGTTATTGGCAACGGCGTAAAAGTCTGTGCCTTCGCCAGCATCTTGTGCGCTACCAGCAGGACCTACCCAATATAATTTTTCACCGCGTGGTGAGGTGGATTGAATGACGGGTTCTGCCTTATGTCGTTTTCCTAAGCGCGTCACAACTTTGCCTTGAAGTTGCTCATACGGAATATCTGGAACGTTGATATTGAGGAGCATCGGTGGAGGCAATGGATTGTTCTGGTAATGCGCAATCATTTCGATGATGACTTTTGCAGCTGTTTCAAAGTGGGTTGCATTATGTTGAGACATGGATACTGCGAAAGAAGGAATGCCTAATAAAAAACCTTCCATCGCGGCGGCAACTGTGCCTGAGTAAATGGTGTCATCACCCATATTAGCGCCATCATTAATGCCAGAAATAATCATGTCAGGCAATTTATCTAATAAGCCAGTGACGGCTAGATGTACACAATCTGTTGGCGTGCCATTCACATAATAAAAGCCGTTATGTGCTTCGCGTACGCTGAGTGGACGATCTAATGTTAGTGAATTACTGGCGCCACTTCGATTACGTTCAGGGGCAACAACAACGATATCGGCAATTTTTGAAATATGCTCCGCCAGTATGTTAAGACCTGGTGCGAAGTAGCCGTCGTCGTTCGAAAGTAAGATGTACATGTTCGGATTATATCGTTTTATTAAACTGAATTTTAGCTGGCTCTTGTTAGGCGTGCATAAAAAATAGCGCAGGTAAAAAATAAGCTGGTGAGTAATACTTCAATGAGGGCAAATGTTTGTGATAGACCTTGATCAGCCCAAGCTCTTACAACGCCTTCGGTGAAGTAAATCAATATGAACATACAAGCCCATTGGTAGGTGTAGCGCTTGCCATTCAGAATGCCGAACAATGGCAATAATAATGGCACTGCTTTTAGCACTAATTTAGAACCTTCAGGTTTGATAGGAGCTAACCAACCCTCCCAGATAAGACTGAGCATAATCAGTGAAATGAGGGTGATTGAAGCGCCGATTCTTAATTGTTGTATGCGTTTAATTTGAAGTGTTTTATTTTGCATTATGCGGCTAGCTTGATTGCGGTTTCTGCTAGGCGTTTACCTAATGCTAAGCACAATTTTTTCTCATCATCACTTAGTGGCTTATCATCCATAGCCCCGCCAATATGGCTAGCGCCGTAAGGTGTGCCCCCTGTGGTGGTGTTACCTAAGGCCGGTTCTGAGTAGGGGAGTCCAAGCATCAGCATGCCATGGTGCATTAATGGAAGCATCATCGTGAGCAGGGTAGTTTCATTACCGCCATGCATAGAACCTGAAGATGTAAAAACTGCAGCAGGCTTGCCAATTAAAGCGCCTTTTAGCCACATGCTTGTTGTGCCATCTAAGAAGTATTTCATTGGTGCAGCCATGTTACCAAAACGGGTAGGGCTACCAAGTGCTAGGCCCGCGCAATCTTCTAAGTCTTGAAGCTCAACGTAAGGCGCACCTTTTTCTGGGACTTCAGGCTCTGTCGCTTCGCAGTTGCTTGAAACTTTTGGTACGGTACGAATACGTGCTTTCGCACCGTCCACGCTCTCTACTCCGCGCGCAATGGTTTGCGCCATTTCGCGCACTGCGCCACCTTGTGAATAATAGAGAACGAGGATGTCAGTCATTTAGTGTTTCTTAGCAAGTTCTGTCGCTTTACCAATATAGCTGGCAGGCGTCATTTCTAATAGGCGTTTTTTTGCATCAGCAGGAATGCTTAATGTTTCAATGAAGCTATGCAATGAGGCTTTGTTAATTCCGCCTTTACCGCGTGTGAGTGCTTTTAATTGTTCGTAAGGGTTTTCTACACCATAACGACGCATGACGGTTTGAATAGGCTCCGCCAATACTTCCCAGCTATTATCTAAATCTTCAGCAAGTTTGCTTGGATTCACTTCTAATTTATTTAAACCACGTAAGCATGAGTCGTAGCCAAGTAGCGTGTAGCCAAACGCCACGCCCATGTTGCGGCGGAGTACGGTTGAGTCAGTGAGGTCACGTTGCCAACGAGAAATCGGTAACTTTTCAGCCAAGTGGCGTAATAGGGCGTTAGCTAAACCTAAATTGCCTTCAGAGTTTTCGAAGTCAATTGGGTTAACTTTATGAGGCATGGTCGATGAACCGACTTCACCTTCTTTTAATTTTTGTTTGAAGTAGCCAACCGAGATATAACCCCAAATGTCGCGGTTAATATCAATCAGGATGGTATTGATGCGCGCAAACGTGTCATACAGCTCA
>JBEDFH010000124.1:0-3233 GCA_041175265.1 Pseudomonadota bacterium
CCACGGACCTCACCAGCGGATTCCAATTCAAAAGTACGGAAATAGCCTGCAATATTAGGACGGCCAAATTCATTGTTATAAGCTGCACCGCCAAGTGGCCCATCTATCATAATTTGTAAAGGCGAAGCAGTACGTGAAGGCTTTCCGTAATTGCCTTCCCATGGCTGTTCAAAACCAGGGATATTTAAATTAGACACTGAAAAACCAGTTAAACCAGCTTTGGGCTTAGAACCACTACCTGTTGCGCCTTCATCACGAATTTCACCGCCAGCACCTGTAGCCGCACCAGCAAATGGCGAAATGGCTGTTGGGTGATTATGCGTTTCAACTTTCATCAAATAATGCATTTCTTCTTCGATAAAACCATACGCACCATCTGCTTGTGGATAAAAACGTTTTGTTTTTTCACCTGCTGAACCAGCCACAATAGAAGCATTATCTGAATAAGCAACAACTGTGCTACCTGGGTTGAGTTTATGAGTATTACGAATCATGCCGAAAAGTGATTGTGCTTGTGGCACATCATCAATCACCCAATCAGCATTAAAGATTTTATGACGACAGTGTTCAGAATTCGCTTGCGCAAACATCATCAACTCTACGTCTGTTGGATTACGACCAATTCGTACAAAGTTTTCTAGTAAATAATCCACTTCATCTGGTGACAAAGCCAATCCTAGATCAAGGTTAGCTTGATTAAGTGCAGCTTTACCACCCTTCAATATATCCACTGAATTCAAAGGCGTTGGTTCTGCCTGATGATATAGCTTGCTTGCATCCTCTATATTTGCAAATACTGCTTCAGTCATACGATCGTGAATCGCCGCCTTCAGCGCAAGTTTTTCAGCATCCGTCAAAGCTTGACCATTTTGTTTACGTGCGTAATAAGCAATTCCTCGCTCGATACGTTGCATATGCGCTAAACCGCAATGTTTAGCAATGTCAGTAGCACGAGAAGCCCATGGTGAAATCGTACCTGGACGTGGAATCACTAAAAACAATTCACCAACAGGCAATTCTTCAGCCATTTTTGGGCCGTAAGTCAAAATTTTAGAGAGGGTCTCTAATTGACCGTTACTCAAGTCGCCATCGTTCCAAGCAAAATGCCAAAAATCAGCGTGCAAGTGGCTAATCTGAGGTGCTGTTGTTTTTAATGCCGCAAGAATTTTTTCAAGTCTAAATGGGGAAAGCGCAGAGCTGCCGCGTAAACTAATCATGGTTGGATGCATGGATTAAGCGATGAAATGGTAAAAAAGCATATTTTACCCGAAATCAGGCTGAATAATCCGTGTGACTTTCGTTTTATTACAGGTGATTTTGATATATTCAAGCTACTGACAAAAGACTTTAGCCATGGCGAAATAAACAAGTAATATGAATACCTGTCGTAGCAAGATAAAATGAAATCCATGTGGATCAAATTATTCAATCAAATGATTTCGGGATTTTCACCTGCTTATAAAGTGAAAAATCCGTATTCTAATGAAAAATCAGGCCTTTTATCACAGCTTGTTCAAATCGTTGAGCAATCCAACGACGCTTTTATTTTATTCGACCAATCACTCAATATTGTTTTTGCCAACAACGCCATTACCAACGTAACTGGGCAGCCCTCTTGCAACCTCACGAATATGTATATCGTTGATTTTGTAGATATGCTGGGCTTGGATTTACCAGACTTATTACGCGAATTAGACTGGATGCACAGTCATCAAAAAAACTCTCCCGCCAGAGACATTACTGTCAATCGAAGTGATGGTAGCAACATTGATCTCGAAATGCGTTTGGAAATGATAGATAACCACCAAACGAATGAGCAAAACTTCCTCATCGTGCTTTCCAACATTACTGAACGTAAGCAGTTAGAGAATGAATTACACCAGCTCGCTTTTTACGACAAACTGACTGGTTTACCAAACCGTCGTATGTTTATGGATAATCTACAAAATCTCATCAAACATTCACAGCGCCAGAATAAGACGTTTGCTGTATTTTTTATGGATTTGGATGATTTCAAATACATTAATGATTCACTGGGTCATGAAGCAGGCGATGAATTACTTAAAGAAGCAGGACTAAGACTAAAAGAAATATTTCGAAATACCGACATGGTCGCTCGCCTTGGCGGTGATGAAGTCACTGTCACCATTGAAAACATCAAAGACTCTGATGATATTGATCTCAGCTATTTGGCAAAGAAGCTACTTTCACAATTGTCCAATAAACCCCTTACGGTTCAAGATAGAAACCTGACTGTTAACACTAGCATTGGCATTGCCAAGTATCCTGACAATGGCTTAGATAGCGAAACCTTAATAAAAAATGCTGATACAGCTATGTATTACGCAAAACGCTCCGGCAAAAATCGGTTTGCACTGTTTTCAGAAGAAATGAATTTACATTTACGTCAACACGTAGAAATGGAAAGCGATTTAAAAGAAGCCATTGTCTGCGAAGACCAAATATCCATGCATTACCAGCCTATCGTTGACCTTAAAACAAAAGGATTAGTTGGCGTTGAAGCATTGGCAAGATGGCAACACCCAGAAAAGGGCTGGATATCGCCAATTGATTTTATCTCAGTAGCTGAGCAGTCAGATTTAATTATTGATTTAAGCGATATGCTCATCAACATTGCTTTTAAGCAATTTCAGGCTTGGTCAATAAAGAACAAGTCGCTTTACATTTCTATTAATGTTTCTGTAAAGCAATTTGAAAAAAAGAACTTCCTAAGTCATCTGGGCAATCTGTTAAATACATATCAAATAGACGCACACAATATTCAACTTGAATTCACAGAGAGCGTCATGCTGAACTCAAACAATGAAACTTTCATCAAATTTGCCGCCCTTAAAAAATTAGGATTTAAGATTGCAATTGATGATTTTGGGACTGGCTATTCTTCATTAGGCTACATTCATAAACTACCAATAGATGTCATTAAAATTGACCGCTCATTTGTAGAGGAAATGCCACATAATCAAAAAACACGGGCAATCGTTGCCACAATCACAAAACTCTCTGCCTCGCTTGGTATCAAAACCATCGCTGAAGGCATAGAAACAGAATCGCAAGCAACATTGATTCAAGAAGCGGAATGTAACTATGCTCAAGGTTACCTTTACAGCAAGCCTTTAAATGCCGAAGCATTTGAACTCGCTTACTTGCAATCGTAAATTCAAATAATGACAGGCGATTACTACCAATTTCCTAATGGCCGCGTTGCTGCGATT
>JBEDFH010000125.1:0-3526 GCA_041175265.1 Pseudomonadota bacterium
CAATCAGTGAGTGTATTTTTTGTTGGCTGAGCCAAGCTTGCATGATGCTGATGAAGTTGTTGTATATGATGAAAATCATAATTGCAATCATCATATTGCCTGATCTACCGGATCTGGGATCAACAAAACTAAGTGGAATAGCCATGACGACTAAAATAATTGTAGAAATCGCTAATGCCAATCTGCCTTGCAGTTCGGCATTGTTAGCAGCTGAGTTTTCAGTTAGCAATTTTGCACTTGGAATTTCTTCAGTTCGCATAGGCGGTGTTTCAACTTCTGGTGCGTCAATTCGAACGGCGTATTTTTCAAAAGTAGTGGATGTAAACTCTGCCGTGTCATCTTTACCTTCATAACGACGACCTTTTTCCATTACTAAAAATTGATCATTGTTGCTATGTTTTTCTCTTTGTCCTTTCGCTGCAACAATAATGCCTAGTTTTTGATGTTGAATCGTTTGTACAAAAATATTTTTAACGACAGCACCAAGCTCATCAAAACTTTCTATGAAATAGACACGATCTGCTTTTTTAGATTCTTTAAATATACCTGGAGTAATTGTTGAAAGTTCATCTTGATTTTTAAGTTGAGTTTTAAATTCTTCGCTTTTGGAAACGGCCCAGGGAGTCACTAATAAACTTAAAGTAAGTATGAGAATTATCACAGGGCCTGCAAAAGTTATGATGGGAGTTAACCATTTTGAAAGACTAAGTCCGGAACTCAGCCAAATGACCATTTCACTGTCTCGATACTGGCGCGATAAAGTCATTAGTACAGTTAAAAACAAAGTTAGAGATAAAAGCATAGGCATAAACCGAATCATGCTAAATCCAAGAAGTGTATTAATAGCATTGCCAGCAAGATTTCCGTTTGCTGCCGCGCCTATATAAAAAGTAGTGCGTTGTGCAATAACGATAGCAAACAGAACTATAAAGATAGCTAGGGCGGTTTGAAGAAGTTCTTGTAAAAGTGAACGTTTGAAAAGCATAAGTATCAATAGTTATTCGCTTACGTGCTGATGTTTTCAGTATATGATTGAGTGAATTTTGAGTTCAGATCAAAACGCAGCATAATTAAACGATATTAAGTAAAAAGGATAGATGAATGGAATTTAGCATAAAAAGCGGTAAAGCGGAAAAACAAGCCTGTGATTGTGTCATTGTTGGAGTTTATGAATCAGGTAAATTAAGCTCAGCAGCCACATCGATAGATAAAGCTTCTAACGGTTTCATTGCCAATGTTTTAAAGCATGGTGATATGGACGGCAAGCTAGCTAGCACTTTACTACTTCATCATATTCCTGGCATTGAAAGTCATCGCGTGCTGTTGGTTGGCTTGGGTAAGAATGGCGAAGCAAAGGCATCTTGTTATCGCAAGGCTGTCTCAGCTTCAATTAAGGCGTTAGCGAAAACAGGAACAAAACATATTGCTAGTTATTTGTTGGAGATGGATTTACCTAAAGAATGTTTAACCTGGAAAACAGCGCAGTTTGTTGAAGCTGCACAAGACAGTCTTTACCATTTTGGTGTAATGAAAGGCCAAGCCACTCAGAAGGATCAATCCAAAAAAGAAAAGATCGTTGGAATTGATATTTATGTGAGTGATGATACTGCAATAGAAGCTGCTGAAACTGGTTTGCAACAGGGTCTTGCTTTGTCTTCTGGCGTTAGTTTGGCGAAAGATTTGGGCAATTTGCCACCTAATGTCTGTACGCCTACTTATCTTGCTGATCAAGCATTAGCGATGGTTAAAACACATGGTCTCACAGTGCAAATTCTTGAACGCGAAGAAATGCAAAAATTGGGCATGGGTTCATTTCTGGGCGTTGCACAAGGTAGTGTGCAGCCACCTAAATTAATTGTTTTGCAACACCTTAAAGGTAAAAAAACAGACAAGCCTATTGTGCTGGTTGGTAAAGGGATTACTTTTGATACAGGTGGCATTTCCATTAAGCCTGGTGCTGAAATGGACGAAATGAAATATGACATGTGTGGAGCAGCAAGCGTGCTCGGTACTTTTAAAGCAATTGCTGAAATGGATTTACCTTTGAATGTCGTCGGCATTATTCCAGCATGTGAAAACATGCCAGATGGCAATGCCATTCGACCAGGGGATGTTTTGACCAGTATGTCAGGACAGACAATTGAAGTTCTAAATACTGACGCTGAAGGTCGTTTGATTTTGTGTGACGCACTGACTTATGCAGAAAAATTTGAGCCAGCTTTGGTGATTGATATTGCAACTCTGACTGGGGCTTGTGTGATTGCTTTAGGACATCATGCAAGTGGTTTGTTTAGTAATCAAGATACGCTAGCGCATGAATTAATTTCCGCAGGCGAGCAAGCTCTAGATCGTGCCTGGCATATGCCTTTATGGGAAGATTATCAGCCGCAATTAGATAGTAACTTTGCGGACATGGCAAACATAGGTGGACGTGCTGGCGGTAGTATTACCGCGGCTTGTTTCTTGTCACGTTTTACTAAAAAATACCATTGGGCTCATCTTGATATTGCAGGTACAGCTTGGAAGTCAGGAAAAGAAAAAGGATCTACTGGTCGACCAGTTCCTTTATTAACTGGATTTCTGAAAAATCGCGCAGAGAAGCTTAACAACTAATGACGCGAGTTGAGTTCTTTTTTAATGTTAAAGATAAGCACCAGAAAATTGCAGACTTGAGTGAGAAGTTTCTCTTGAAAGGTCTTAAATTGATGGTGTTTGTATCGGATGCTGAGGCAGTTGCTGCTACTCAAAGTTATTTGTGGCAGCAACCAACCAGTTTTTTACCTAGCTTAAGCTTGAGTGATGAACTGGCCAACGTGACGCCTATTATCGTTGATTATCAGCGAGATCATTTGGTTCATGATGAAGTGCTGATTAATTTTCAGCATCCTCACCCACCTTTTTTTAGTCGTTTTAAACGCTTAGTGGAAATTGTTGGTATTGATGAAGCGGACAAAGATGAAGCGAGGGTCCGGTATAAGTTTTATCGTGACAGAGGGTATCAAATCACCGTGTTTGATGAGAGCAAGGCTAGCGTTAACTAGTAGCTACCATTTTTTGGTAATCATCAGCGCTTAGTAATTTTTCAATGTCATTCGTATTGCTTGGTTTGAATTTGAAAATCCAAGCTTGATAAGGCTTGTCATTAATTTGTTCTGGATTGCTTTGTAAAGCATCATTCACTTCAGTGACGATTCCGTTCATTGGAGCATGTAAATCAGAACCAGTTTTCACGCTGTTAATTGATGACCAATAGCAGGAAACTCAATGAACACGATGTCCCCAAGTAAGTCTTGTGCGTAATCAGTAATGCCGGCAATGAACTCATCACTGTCAGCCTGACGTACCCATAAGTGTTGTTTAGAATAAAAAAGTGAATTGTCTATTTTCATCGTGATCATGTTTTAGTTTAATGATTTTATTTTCTCACAAAAGAAGGGTATTTTCTAATTAGGTTGATTACTTTAACGTGCACTTAATATATTTAATCTTTTAGCTTATAAAGATATCCTATCTTAATGACAGATAG
>JBEDFH010000126.1:0-3206 GCA_041175265.1 Pseudomonadota bacterium
TTCACACTTACAGCAAGGAAAAGTAGTCGAGCGACTACAAGTTAAATAAGCCTAATTATTGCCAATTGCACTAGCGATTTGTGAGACAAGTAACTCTTTCAAACTCTCAATTTTTGCAGGATTAGATGCTCTTTGAACTTCACTCCATATCGTTTCTGGAAAGTGAACATCTGTTTTGAATCGCGGAATAACATGCCAATGAATATGTGGTGTTTTATTTCCTAAGCTTGCCAAGTTAATCTTTTCAGGCTGTAACACGTCACGTAAAACACGCTCCACGATGAACGTCACATTCATTAATCGTGCCCGCGCTTCAGCACTTAAATCTGTCATTTCTTTAACATGCTTATTAAGAATCACACGACAAAATCCAATGTAATTTTTATCATCGACTAACACGATGCGACAAAAATCATCTTGCCAAATAACTTCACCGCCTAGTGAATGACAAAAAATACAATCTTGCGTAGCCATTAGATTGGCACCATTTTTCCTGTTGCTGCGGATTCAAGTGTAGCAACAATTGCTCTACAGTTTTTCTTAGCGTCATCAAAATTAAGCAACGGTGATTTTTCATTAAGTACGCAATCACTGAAATGTTCAATTTCAAGATTAAAGTGATTACTTGCAGGATAAATCTCTTCGGCTTTACGACCATCCTCAGACCACCAGCTAATCATCGGCACATCATTAGTCCCTGGCAACTGCCAAACAGTGTGACATTTCAAACCGCCCTTAGTACCAATCAAAGTATATTCAGACTGGCGGCTACATTCAAAACTGGTATCAAAATGGCCTCGCTTGCCATCTCCAAAATCAATCACACCACTAGTGGTGATGTCAGCGCCAGTGTCTGCATATTTTGCCATTGCTGTCACACTAATCGGATCAACATCAAAACAATGTCTAAGCGTGTGAATAGCATAAGGGCCAATATCCCACATTGCCCCACCACCCAAATCAGTGTCATTAGCCAAACGATACATACGCGCCGGCCGCATCATGAAGGAATAACTAGCCTTAGCAAAACGCACTTCACCAATCACACCTGACTCAATAATTTCTTTTACACGTTGATGTTGTGGATGGAATCGATACATAAATCCTTCCATCACTTTAACCTGATGTTTCTTTGCTGCCGTCTCAATCGCTTCAATATCAGCCACCGTGATTGCCATCGGCTTTTCTATCAATACGTGCTTACCAGCAGCAATTGCTTTCAATGCCCACTCTGCATGTTCATGGTTAGCAAGCGGAATATAAACCGCCTGTACCCGAGTGTCAGTGAGTAAATCTTCTAGCGCATCATAGGCTTTCACCCCTGAAATTTGCGGAGCATATTTAGCAAGTGTTTCAGCAGCAGCGCCTGGACGACGGCTAGCAATCGCAACTAATTCTGAATTAGAAGCTTCAACAATTGCTGGCAATAAACGCTCATTAACACGCGCCGCGCCTAAAATTCCCCAACGTAATTTACTCATGAAACTCCCCTCTAAACACCAGCAGCATGTGCTTGCGTATCTGCATGGTAAGAACTTCTCACCATAGGCCCACATGCCGCATGAGTAAAACCCATTGCTAATGCCTCTTGTTCAAATTGAACAAAACGCTCTGGCGTCACAAAACGCATGACAGGCAAATGATGCTGACTCGGTTGTAAATACTGACCCAAAGTTAACATGGTCACACCATGTGCACGCAAATCACGCATCACTTCTAAAATCTCTTCATCCGTTTCACCTAAACCCAACATCAAACCTGACTTGGTTGGGACTTCTGGATGTAGCTGACCGAATACTTTAAGTAAATCCAGTGAATTTTGATAATCAGCGCCTGGACGTGCTTGCTTATATAAACGCGGCACGGTTTCCAAATTATGGTTCATCACATCAGGTGGTGAAACTTTTAAAATCTCGACGGCCGTTTCTAAACGTCCTCGAAAGTCTGGCACTAAAACTTCAATTTTAATTTCAGGAGACAGCGCTCTTGTTTCACGAATGCAATCGACAAAATGCTGTGCACCGCCATCCAATAAATCATCTCGATCAACGCTGGTAATGACCACATAACGCAAGCGCATTTGCGAAATTGTAGAGGCCAGATTCTTCGGCTCGTTAACATCAGGCGGTAAAGGCTTACCATGTGAAACGTCACAGAATGGACAGCGCCGTGTACAAATATCACCCAAAATCATAAAGGTTGCTGTACCACCGCTAAAACACTCTCCAATATTTGGACAGGAAGCTTCTTCGCAAACCGTATGCAATTTGTTTTCGCGCAACACTTGTTTGATTTCTTGGAAACGCGCGCTATCAGGCACCTTCATTCTTATCCACTCAGGCTTACGCATTACTGGCTGAGGAATAATTTTAATGGGGATACGTGCCGTCTTTTCTTGGCTTGTCTCTTTAACACCCGCTACTTTAGCAGGCCGTCTATTTTCAATTGGCTTAGTCACTTGTTCTGTCATCAGGCTTCAATCATTTGCTTAATAGTTTAACGATTTTGTCAGGTATTTTAACAGCTTTGACTCGATTTCTGCTTGTAGTAAGCCCACACCAAAATCTTTCAATTGTGTCACTTCTAATCCCTTATATCCGCAAGGATCAATGGCACTGAATGGACTTAAGTCCATATCTACGTTGAGCGAGATGCCGTGATAACAACATTGATTTTTTAATCGCAAACCAACAGATGCGATTTTTTTATCTTGCACATAAACCCCTGGTGCATCTGCGCGTGCAGATGACTCAATACTTAATTCTGCTAACAAACTCACCACAGAATTTTCAAGCGCACTCACAAGTTGCCTCACATTGATCCCTTTACGCTGTAAATCAATCAATACGTAAATCACTATTTGACCTGGGCCATGATAAGTAATCTTGCCACCCCTATCTGTATTCACAACAGGAATGTCTGCGCGCGATGGCATACGTACATCTTTACGATTTAAACCTAAGGTATAAACAGGCGGGTGTTCAGTAATCCAGAGCTGATCTGGCGTTTGATGGTCACGGCCACTGGTGAAATCTTGCATGGCGCGCCAAGTTGTTTCAAACTCAGTGCGCCCAAGATGCTTAATAACAATTGATTGCGTCAAATTACAACACGTATTTTGATAATGGATGAGAAGTTAGCGCACGATAGATATCATCTAAATGCGCTCTTGAAGTGGCATTAACCGTACACGTTAAACTAATAAA
>JBEDFH010000127.1:0-3972 GCA_041175265.1 Pseudomonadota bacterium
GATTTTCTGAGGTTTTACTATCAAGTGCAGTTTGAAATTTAGAATCAGCTTTCATTTTCAAAACTGCCTCTCTCATCGCAGCCTGATAAACATCTGCCAAATCAAGTTCTTGATAAACTCCCAACATCCCATTTTTTTGAGCTTGCCCTACATAATTAGCCAACGGCTTTCCATCTGCACTATAAACAGCGGCAATTACTTTGCCGTAATATCTTTGTATTTGTGGATTATAAAACATGCGTGGCCTTAACCAGATCAAGACACTAGCGGCACTGGGCTTCACATCGCACATTAAAGCGTTACTAGGGCCAAATTCTGTATTGAATACTTTATTTGCCGCAGCTTCCAATAGCGGGCCTTGGCTTACCCAAGACTCTTGACCATATCGCCACAATTTAATTGGATGCACATAATCTTGTGATTGAATGTGAATCGCAATTTTAGTCACCGCCCCCTCTTGAGGACTATGCTCATGGGCTTGAGAGCTAGTATTAAACAGCATTAATGCCCATAACAAACTCATCATTTTTAACATATTAATACTTTCAATGAATAGACTTCAGGTTAAGACATCAGCCCATATATTTTTAGCCCACGCTTGCGCATAATCCCCTTCAAGCACTGATGGGGAATCGGAAACGCCACCTCCCTCTGCGGGAATCATGATTTTTTTAACCGCATCGTAACGATAAACATGGGCAACGTGCATAGCCATTTTATCATTGATGAAACTATAGCAAGTATTAGCAAAGACTGGCTCAGGATCAGGGTGGACCTGATTAAATAGAGAAATGATGGCATTCGCGCAAATACGCGCCTGGGAAGTCGCCATATGTGCAGACTTAGGCAAGGAAGCTGAAACAGAATCACCAATAATGTGAATGTTAGGAATTAATTTAGATTCATAAGACCTCACACCAGCGCTTATCAATATTAGCAACCCCAGCAATTTGTGCTATTTTTCCGGCGCGTTGCGGTGGAATCACATTTAAAACATCGGCATTTAAGACCTCAAATTCAGTTGTTACCGACTTGCTCTTAACATCAACGTCAACCAGCGAGCTATTAGGTCTGTAATCAATGATTCCAGCATACGTCTCCGCCCAGACCTTCGTAAACAAAGCTTTTTTAGAGACAATTTCTGGGTTTGCATCTAAAACGATAATTTTAGAAGCTGGCTTATTGTTCTTTAAATAATGCGCAACCTGACAAACCCGCTCATATGGCCCTGGTGGGCAGCGGTAAGGTGCTTTAGGAATACTCATGACAAACACACCACCATCTGCCATAGCTTCTAATTGAAGTCTTAAATTAACAGTCTGAGGACCTGCCTTCCAGGCATGAGGTACGGCATGCTGTGCTTCTGTACTTTGTAACATCGGCAGTTGATCGTATATAAAATCAATACCAGGCGCTATGATCAGACGATCAAACCCTAGCTGCCCACCCTTCATTTTAACTAATCGCGCATCGGCATCAATAGCCGTCACTTCATCTTTAATCCAATTGATGCCATGATCATTTTTAAGTGCATCGTAGCCAAAAGTCAGATCATGAATGGTTTTACTTCCACCCAACACTAAATTACTTAACGGGCATGAAATGAATTGTCTATAGGGCTCGATTACCGTCACCTCAACACTACCACGACTCCATAGTCGCAAATATTTTGCAGCAACCGCCCCTGCGTAGCCGCTACCTATGACAGCGACATGAGGTTTAGCTTTGCTATTAGCAAAGGAGATTAAAGGTAATGTTGCTAAAGTTGTAGCAGCAAACTTCAGAAAGTCACGACGATTAATAGCCACGACTGCTATCCATCATTTGAGTTTTTGGCTTAAGGGATAAAGTTCCCTTTTGCTCAGAAAAGTAAATCGCAAGCTGGTTAATTTCATCTAGATTCAATCCTTTTGCATGCCTATGCATGACCGTAGAATCACGCTCATTTTTACGGAAGGCAAGCATTTGATTGACAAAGTATTGCTGATTCAACCCAGCCAAAACAGGGGTGCCGCCCAAGCTATTCCCTTGCGCGCCATGGCAAGCCGCACATGAAGCAGAGAGTGTTTGAATATGTGGGCTTGTTTGCTCTGCATTTGCCTGAATTACAAACATGAAAAAAGCCCATGCTTTCAAGAAAAATTTAATCTTCTGAATGCATGAGCTCATCTCAATAAAAAACAGTTAAAACTAAAATTAAATGTATTTAAATATTAAAAACACTTTTCATCTTTACAGCCATCTTCTGACACGCCAAGCGAGAGAAGTAACTCAGCCATTTTTGGATTGCCTGCATCACGCACTGCTCGAACGATAGAAACATCGCCTCGTAACTTTAAGCTCAAATCAGCGCCATTTGCTGCTAAAAACTTCACTAGCTCAGGAAAGTTCTCATAAGCTGCCAAATGAAATGCCGTCATTTTTGTCATTGGATGTTGATAGTTCACATCAGCGCCTTTTTGAACTAACAATTTAACAACTGCTAACTGACCTTTATTTGAAGCAACTTGAATTGCAGACCAAGCAAAAAATTTCTCGTTAACATCAACACCAGAATCCAGCATTTTTTTAACTAATTTAACATTGCCGTCTCTTAATGCTTCCGTATACTTAACTTGCTGTTCTCCATCCATTGCAAATGCTGCAACTGGAATACTGAGTGCAATTACCATCATCAAAGCTTTAACCATCTTCATGTGCTGTTCTCCAAATTACTTTTTTAATTAATAAACTTTCTTGCATTTCTAAACATTCTAATCCACGCACCGTCTTCACCCCACGCATCTGGATGCCAAGAGTTTTGTACGGTGCGGAAAACACGCTCCGGATGAGGCATCATAATACTAAAACGCCCGTCCTGAGTAGTTAATCCTGTAATTCCTTGAACTGACCCATTTGGGTTAAATGGATACACTTCAGTTGCAATACCAGCATTATCTACAAAACGCATCGTCACTAATTGATCAGCAACAACTGAATTGACAGCAGATTGTGAAGAAAATTCCGCAAAACCTTCTCCATGTGCAACAGCAATAGGCATGCGGCTTCCAGCCATGCCTGCAAAGAATAATGATGGAGAGTCTTGTACTTCCACCATTGCAAAACGCGCTTCAAACTGCTCGGATTTATTACGAACAAAATGTGGCCACTGTTCTGCGCCAGGAATAATACTGTGTAGATTACTCATCATCTGACAACCATTACAGACGCCTAATGAGAATGAATCCTGACGTTGGAAGAATGCTGAGAATTCATCTCTCGCACGCGAATTAAACAAGATAGACTTAGCCCAACCCTCACCAGCACCCAATACATCACCATATGAGAAACCGCCGCACGCCACAAAACCAGCAAACGCTTTTAAGCTTACACGACCACTAATGATATCGCTCATATGAACGTCATAAGTAGCGAATCCTGCTCGGTCAAAAGCCGCAGCCATTTCAGTTTGACCATTCACGCCTTGCTCACGCAAAATCGCCATTTTAGGTCTCACACCAGTAGCGATATAAGGTGCTGCAATATTTTCACTTGGATTAAATGTTAATTTTGCATGCAAGCCCGCATCTGATTTATCCAAGATACGGTCATACTCTTGTTGCGCGCAAGCTGGGTTATCTCGCATTTTTTGCATTTGATAAGTCGTTTCAGACCAAGCGCGATGCAAATCAACACGAGAAGCTTCAAATACAGACTTGCCTGCTTGCTTGATAGCAATGGCTTCGTCCTCTGTCACTTCACCAATCATATGCACGCAATTCGGCATTGCTTGTTTTAAGCTTGCCACAATCGCATCAGCATCCGCAGCGCGCACTTGAATTACAGCACCTAACTCTTCGTTATATAGCGAACCTGCGACATCACCAGCTAAACCGTCTAAGTTAATGCTTAAGCCACAATGTCCTGCGAAAGCCATTTCAACAAGCGTTGAAAACAAACCACCATCAGAGCGATCATGGTAAGCAAGCAGCT
>JBEDFH010000128.1:0-3123 GCA_041175265.1 Pseudomonadota bacterium
GATTTGCGTGGTTTAAAAATCGTATTGGATTGTGCCAATGGTGCTACTTATCATGTAGCACCGCCTGTATTCCATGAGTTAGGCGCTGAGCTTGTGCTGATTGGACATCAACCTAACGGTTTGAACATTAATCTTGATTGTGGCAGTACCCATCCGCAAGCGCTTCAGAAAGCAGTGCTGGAGCATCAGGCTGACCTAGGGATCGCATTTGATGGCGATGGTGATCGCCTGATGATGGTCGATAAGCAAGGGAATCTTCTCGACGGTGATCAATTACTTTATATCATCGCGCAGCATAAACAGCAGCAAGGCTCTTTAGTTGGTGGAGTAGTTGGAACGTTAATGACTAACTTAGCCTTAGAACACCAGCTGGCCAAATTAAATATTCCATTTTTACGTGCGAATGTCGGCGACCGATATGTGCATGAAATGCTTGTTGAGCATCAATGGCAATTAGGGGGTGAGAATTCAGGTCACATCTTGAGTTTGGACTGCCATACGAGTGGTGATGGCATTATCGCTGCCTTGCAGGTATTAAGTGCCTTAAATGCCCAAAAAACGACCTTAAACGCCCAATATCAGGCGCTTCGTTTATATCCACAAGTGTTGGTGAATGTGACGGTAAAAGAGCGGATTAATTTAAAAGAAAATGCGCCGATTCAGGCGGCAGTTAAAACAGCTGAAAACACACTGGGGTCAACCGGTCGTGTCTTACTTCGCGCCTCTGGTACTGAGCCTAAGATTCGCGTCATGGTTGAAGGTCAGGACAGCGCTTTGGTTAAGAAGCTAGCAGATGATATTGCTGAGGTGGTTAAGAGCGCAGCTTAGCTTTGCTTGAGTAAGGCAATAAAAAAGGTTACTTAAGGTAGCCTTTTTTATTTTGTGCTTATTTCTGCCAAGTATCTTTTAGCGTGACCGTTCGGTTAAATACCGGCTTGCCAGCAACACTATCTTTTCTGTCAGCGACAAAATAGCCATGACGTTCAAATTGGAAGCTTTCAGCAGGTTTTGCATCTTTTAAGCTTAATTCCAATTGTGCCGTAATGGTGGTCACTGAGTTTGGATTGATGTCTGTCAAATAGTCTCTGTCGCCACTGCCTGGATGTGCTTCTTTAAATAAGCGGTCATACATTCGAATTTCTGCCGCATAAGCATGCGCAGCTGATACCCAGTGAATATTACCTTTCACTTTTACGCTATCAGAACCTGGGGTGCCAGATTTTGTTTCTGGAAGGTATTCGCAATGAACGGTTGTTACGTTTCCATTTGCATCTTTTTCAAAGCCTGTACATTTCACTACATAGCCGTAACGCAAACGGACTAAGCCATCAGGGCAAAGTCTGAAGAATCCTTTGCTTGGTTCTTCCATAAAGTCTTCACGTTCTATCCATAACTCTTTAGTGAGTTGTACGGTGCGTTTACCTAACTCAGGCTTGAGTGGATGGTTAGGGGCAAAGCAATCCTCTGATTGACCGTCTGGGTAGTTATCAATCACCAATTTAATTGGATCTAATACGGCAATACGACGTTCTGCTGATTGATTGAGTGTTTCTCGCATACAGTCTTCAAGAATGGTGTACTCAATCCATGAATCAGATTTTGAAACGCCGATACGGTCTGCGAATAAACGGAAGCCTTCTGGGCTATAGCCGCGACGACGTGCACCAGCTAATGTAGGTAGGCGAGGGTCATCCCAGCCTGCAACATGCTTGTTTTCAACTAACTCAATCAGTTTACGTTTTGAAAGCACGACATAAGTAAGGTTTAAGCGTGCAAATTCATATTGTTTTGGTAACGGGTGGGCAAGCATGCCTGCTTCAGCCAAACGCTCCAGCACCCAATCATAGAAAGGACGTTGGTCTTCAAACTCTAAAGTACAAATTGAATGGGTAATTCCTTCAAATGCATCCTCTAGTGGATGTGCAAATGTGTACATCGGATAAATGCACCATTTGTCACCAGTGTTGTGATGATGTGCACGTTTAATCCGGTAAATTGCTGGGTCACGTAAATTGATATTAGGCGATGCCATATCAATTTTTGCACGTAAGACCATGCTGCCGTCAGCATGTTGACCATCGCGCATTTCACGGAATTTAGTGAGGTTTTCTTCAATTGAACGCTCACGCCAAGGTGAGTTCTTACCTGGCTCAGTGAGCGTACCGCGGTTAGTGCGCATCTCTTCAGCAGATTGTTCATCTACATAAGCTTTACCGGCACTGATAAGAGATTCCGCTGCCTGATACATCATTTCAAAATAATTGCTTGCGTAGTACAAATGCGACTTGCCAAAAGCATCCCAGTCGAAGCCTAGCCATTGCACCATCTCTGTGATGCTATCGACGTACTCTTGTTCTTCTTTTTCTGGATTGGTGTCATCAAAACGCATGTGACAAACACCTTCGTAGTCACGCGCTAAACCAAAATTCAGACAAATGCTTTTTGCGTGACCAATATGTAGATAGCCGTTAGGTTCTGGTGGAAAACGTGTGCGAATTTTTGCAGGATCAGGTTGGCCCGCTGCATGATGAGCAGCGTCGCCAGGTGTGCCAGCCCAGAGGCGAGGCGCACCATTCGGTTGATTTAAATTACCTTGTGCTAAATCACGCTCAATAATCCCACGAATGAAGTTAGACGCAGGCGCAATTGGTGTTTTTTCAGATGACATATTCAATACTGTAGATAGATTAGCCATTATTTTACACTGTGCGCGTGTTCAAGTGGCGCCTTCGTTGAAGGCAAACCAGTAAATGCATATGCTAAACTCTCAATGAATATGATCAATACGCTGACATTCCCAATTTTGCGCTTACTAGCTGATGGTCGTTTTCACTCTGGTGAAGCGATTGCTAAGCATTTTAATGTCACACGGACAACCGTGTGGACAGCGGTTCAAGAAGCTCAAAATCTTGGGATTACTGTATTTCCAGTGCGAGGCCGTGGCTATAAGCTTCCGGATCCTATTGTGATGCTGGATCGCGAAGCGATTTTGACTGCAATTGGTCCTGAACGTGCCTGGTTTAAATTAGAGCTTCATGACTCGCTAGAATCCACTAATAGTTATTTGATGAAGAAAGCCAATCAGCAAGGCTTGGCTTTAGCGCCTCATGCAACTTGTGTGGT
>JBEDFH010000129.1:0-3371 GCA_041175265.1 Pseudomonadota bacterium
AAACTTTCACTAGACTTAAAAAATGGGGATTGTTTTATCGATTCCAGTCAAAATTTATTAGGTTTTGATTTAGATTCAAATAGCATTCCCGGCCGCCCGGAAAAACCAGAACTGGTCTCGCCCAAGTATGTAAAAAGAAGAGCTATGAATACATCAGAAGGCCGAGCGGCACTGATTCATGCTTTAGCACATATCGAATTTAATGCGATAAATTTAGCCTTAGATGCCATTTGGCGTTTTCCAAATATGCCTGAACAATATTACGCAGACTGGTTGAAAGTGGCAGCGGAAGAGGCTTACCACTTTTCACTACTCAATCAGCACCTGATTGAAAAAGGTTTTAGCTACGGTGCATTTAATGCACATGACAGCTTATGGGAAATGGCAACAAGAACCACAGAAAATATATTGGCTAGAATTGCTTTAGTTCCACGCACCATGGAAGCTCGTGGACTGGACGCGTCACCTTCTTTAAGAGCAAAGTTTGCACAAGTTGGCGATACGGATGTTGCTGCTACCTTAGATATTATTTTGCATGATGAAATTGGTCATGTAGCAATTGGAAATCACTGGTTTAACTTTTTGTGCAAATTACATGGCTTAGAGCCTATTAGCACTTACGAGCAACTTGCAAAACAATATGAAGCACCAACGCCACGTAAACCTTTAAACCACCATGCACGACTGTCAGCTGGCTTTACAGAAGCTGAACTTGCATGGTTAGAAAATCAACCGTAAGCGCTTGTAATCTTGCCGCATCGACATCCATTATCTCAAGCACTCGCTCTTCATACGTATCCGGAAGGTTTTAAAGTTGCACGAGGCTTAAACCGAAAAATTCATTTTCATTTAGGCCCTACAAATTCTGGCAAAACATACGAAGCGCTCATTAAATTACAAGAAGCCAAATCAGGTGTTTACTTAGCCCCCCTTCGCTTACTAGCGATGGAAATCCGAGATCGATTATTAGAAGCTGGCGTTCCTTGCAATCTCATTACAGGAGAAGAAAGACAATTAATTCCGGGCGCGAAACATACAGCATGCACAGTCGAAATGATGAACCCTAACCATCATGTAGATGTAGCAATTATTGATGAAATCCAAATGCTACAAGACGAATCTCGTGGCTATGCGTGGACAGCCGCTTTAATCGGCGCTCCTGCGAAAGAAGTATTTGTATGTGGTGCAAATAGCGTCACTGAACCATGCATCAAAGCGATTGAAGCTTTAAACGAAGCCTATGACATTACTTATTTAGAACGCAAGACGCCATTAATTTTGGAACAAGATGCTATTAGCGGCAAAAAATATAACCGTCATAACCTTAAAGGTAAGCTACAAAAAGGGGATGCTGTTATCGCATTTACCCGTAAAGATGTACTAACCTTAAGTGCTCGATTTAGGCAGTGGGGATTTGGGGTGGCCTCTATTTATGGAGCGCTTTCACCAGAAGTCAGGCGTACCGAATCACGACGTTTCTGTGAGGGCGAGGCAGATATATTAGTCGCCACTGATGCGATTGGTATGGGGCTTAATTTACCCATCAGGCGCGTCGTTTTTTCTAGTGTGGAAAAATTTGACGGTCTTGCCGGCCGTAAAATCAATGCAACGGAAGTCAGACAAATTGCAGGGCGAGCTGGACGTTTTGGAATTTACCCAACTGGGTACGTTAATGCATTTGAGGAGGACGAACTCATTCATCTAGAACATATGCTCACAACTTCAGATGTCGCAGATTTAAAAAAACTACCTGTTGCTCCAAGCTTTTCTCATTTAGATGAAATCTCACATGCATTGCATACTAATAAAATTAGCGAGGTTCTAGCATTTTTTGCTGAGCGCATTGGTATCAATAGTGACTTATTTGAAATTGCACAGCTACAAACACAATCGCAACTTGGCGTATTGATTGATGAACACGCCCCTCAACTAAACCTCAAAGATAAATTCACTTTTGCTTGTGCACCGATTGCTTGGGATAAACCAATAGAAAGAGACTATTTTTTAACTTGTTTAAACACTGTCACACATGACAAAAAACAATCTCTACCATCAGATAACAGTTGGCTAAAGTCAACGAGCCCTAAACACTTGGAAGCCGCAGAAGATTTAGCCAAGGAAATTAGTTTATATGCTTGGTTAGCGCATAAGTTTCCAAAGCATTTTTATGAATTTGAGTTAGTAGCAAGCTTACGAAATCAAGTCAGCCGCTACATCGAACGTGCTTTGTTAATTCAAGCTGGCTACCAAGACACATCAAAAGAACTGATGTATAAGAATGGATATCGCTAGATTAGTATTTGCGGAATTGTCCAACCACTACGCCAAAAATCTCAAGGCGGCCTTGTGGCTTAATCGTAGGATAGGCTTGATTGGCTGGATAAAGTACGAACTGACCGGCTTCACGACCTAATGTCTTTAATGTAAATTCATTATCAACAACGGCCACCACAATATCGCCAATATTGGCATTGTGCGTTTTTTCAACGATAACCACATCATCTGGCATGATGCCCACATCAATCATCGAGTCACCCTTAACGGTAATCAATAAAGTTTTTGAAGGCTGTTCAATTAAATAATCATCAATGCTGAGCGTGTCATTTCTATCACTCAATGCCGCTGTTGGAAGACCGGCTTGAACCGTACTTTCTGCTAAGATTCGCTCAAAGAAACGACGACCGGGTTTTAAACGACCGTCAGGGGCAGACTCAATAAATCCTAACAACTTAAGCCTTGCCACCAAGGCTGTCACAGCATTCTTAGACTTAAAGCCTAATAAATCTGCAATCGCGGCGTAAGACGGCAAAATTTTATGATCGGCATAATAATCTTGCAGTGCACCTAAATATTCTTGATCGTTTCCCATAGACAATAAGATACTGTACGAACGTACACAGGTCAAGCTTTATAGTTCAAATAACGTTTAAGCAATAAAAAAGGCCGCTTACGCGACCTTTTTAAAACACTAAGCACTAACTAAATAATGCCCAAGCTTTTTGCAAAGTACTCCAAATACCGTAGCTAATTGGAATCAACACAGCGACCCAAGCAAATACAGCAATCCAAGACCCTGAAGCATCGGCTGCTAATTCAGCATCTGTCATGAAATACTTATCAGCCACTGGACGTACAAGTAGATTAGCAATAAAGCCAATACCTAACATCGCAGCTAAAACATAAAAAATTGGACCATAGATTTGATCAAATGGCACTTGCGCTTCTAAACGCATGTCATGCATGTAATTGACAATCACCGGCCCTAAAATGCCAGCAGTTGACCATGCAGTCAAAAGTCGTCCATGAATTGCGCCAACAAACTGTGTACCGAACATATCTGCCAAATAAGCAGGAATGGTTGCAAATCCACC
>JBEDFH010000130.1:0-3021 GCA_041175265.1 Pseudomonadota bacterium
ACACAGGCCACATGGAGTGAGGTAGGCTGCAACACTAATTTGGGCATCGTTTTGTTGACGGCACCCATGATTCAAGCAGCTTATGCCGATGAAGGATTTAACCAAAAAACGTTACAAGCGGTATTAAATGCTTTAGCCGTTCAGGATGCAATTGATGCTTACAAGGCCATTGCGATGGCTAATCCAGCGGGTTTAGGCGCTGCCGCCGAGCACGATGTGCAAGATATGCCGCAAGTAAGCTTGCTAGAAGGAATGCAAGCTGCTGCAGGTCGCGATTTAATTGCTCAGCAATATAGTGATGGCTATCAAGCGGTTTTTAATGCATTAGCGCTCTATAAAACTCATCTTGCGTTATGGGGGCGAGAGGCTTGGGCAGTGACTGCTGTTTATCTTCATTTTTTAGCTGAATTTGAAGATAGTCATATCGCTCGTAAGCATGGCAATACAATGGCTCAAGCCATTCAGTTGGAAGCAAAAAATCACTTTCAACATTTTACTGCTCAAGAAAACCCTAAACTTTATCAAGCAGTTCTGTTGGATTGGGATTCAGACCTCAAAAAACGTGGGATTAATCCAGGTACTTCTGCAGATTTGACAGTTGCCTGTTTGCTTGCTTTGAATCTCCTTCATTAGTTCATTATATTGATCCAATCAATTCGGCTGCAAATCCTTGATTTGAAGCCATTTTAATATGCTTAAAAACCATGTGATTTGTGGTGCTTAATCATGTTAAAATCACGTCTTTATTCCACGTTTAAGCCAATAGAACACTATGGATCAATTCGCAAAAGAAACCCTCCCGATTAGTCTTGAAGATGAGATGCGTCGTTCCTACCTCGATTACGCAATGAGCGTAATTGTTGGACGTGCGTTACCGGATGTCCGTGACGGTCTGAAACCAGTGCATAGACGCGTTTTATTCGCGATGCATGAGTTGTCTAACGATTGGAATAAGCCATACAAAAAATCTGCGCGTATCGTCGGTGACGTCATCGGTAAATACCATCCTCATGGTGACACAGCGGTTTATGACACCATTGTTCGTATGGCTCAGGACTTTTCTTTGCGTTATATGTTGGTGGACGGCCAAGGTAACTTTGGTTCTGTGGACGGTGATAATGCGGCGGCAATGCGTTATACGGAAATCCGTATGGCACGAATTGCACATGAACTGTTAGCTGATATCGATAAAGAAACGGTTGATTTTGGCCCTAACTATGATGGTTCGGAACATGAGCCATTAATTATGCCTGCGCGTATTCCTAACTTACTGATTAACGGTAGTTCAGGTATTGCGGTGGGGATGGCGACGAATATTCCGCCACACAATTTAAATGAAGTGCTTGATGCATGTTTGGCTTTATTACAAAACCCTGACATGACGATTGATGAATTGATCGATATTGTTCCTGCGCCTGATTTCCCAACAGCTGGCATTATTTATGGCACCGTGGGGGTTAAAGAGGGTTATCGCACAGGTCGTGGCCGTGTGGTCATGCGTGGTCGTACCCATGTAGAAGATTTAGAACGTGGTGGTCGCCAAGCACTGATTGTTGATGAGCTTCCATACCAAGTTAATAAAAAGACTTTCGTTGAAAAAATTGCTGAGTTAGTTAACGAGAAGAAAATCGAAGGTATTTCTGATCTTCGCGATGAGTCTGATAAATCAGGTATGCGTGTGGTGATTGAGCTTAAACGCGGTGAAGTGCCTGAAGTTGTATTGAACAACCTATACAAACAAACGCAATTGCAAGATACGTTTGGTATGAATATGGTGGCTTTATTAGATGGTCAGCCACGATTACTTAACCTCAAACAAATGCTTGAGGCTTTCTTACGTCATCGCCGTGAAGTGATTAACCGCCGTACCGTATTCGAGCTTCGTAAAGCCCGTGAACGCGGCCATGTGCTAGAAGGTCTAGCAGTTGCTTTAGCTAACGTCGATGAGATGATTGCGATTATTAAAGCGGCACCAACACCACCAGAAGCTAAAAAAGCTTTAATGGAAAAAGTTTGGAAATCGCCTGTTGTTGAAGAAATGCTTAAACGTGCTGCGATGGAAGCTTCACGTCCAGACGGCTTATCAGTCGATTTTGGTTTAACACCAAACGGTTATCGTTTATCAGAAGTGCAAGCTCAAGAAATTCTACAAATGCGTTTACAACGCTTGACTGGGCTTGAGCAAGACAAGATTGTGAATGAATACAAAGAGGTGATGGATCTTATCGCTGATTTGCTTGATATTTTGGCAACACCTAGTCGTGTAACCCAAATGATTATTGATGAGTTAGCTGCGATTCGTCAGCAGTTCGCTGATAAACGTAGAAGTGAAATCGTGCATAACGCACAAGATTTATCACTTGAAGATTTAATTACTCCGCAAGACGTTGTAGTGACCTTGTCTCACACTGGCTATATTAAATCTCAACCATTAGAAGAGTATCGTTCACAACGTCGTGGTGGCCGCGGTAAGCAAGCTGCTGCAACAAAAGAAGATGACTTTATCGATAAGATGTTCGTTGCGAATACCCACGATTACATCTTGTGCTTCTCTAGCTTAGGCCAAGTCTATTGGTTGAAAGTGTATGAAGTACCTCAAGGTGGTCGTGCAAGTCGCGGTAAGCCAATCATTAACTTGTTCCCGCTCAAAGAAGGCGAGAAAATTAATGCCATCTTGCCAGTCAAAGAGTTTGATGAAAATCGTTATATTTTCATGGCAACTGCATTGGGTACAGTTAAGAAAACACCATTAATCGATTTCTCTAACCCACGTAAATCGGGAATTATTGCGATTAATCTAGATGACGGCGATTACTTAATTGGTGCTGAAGTGACCAATGGTGCGCAAGATATCGTCTTGGTCTCTGATGGTGGTAAGGCTGTGTGGTTTGATGAAGAGGATGTGCGTGGAACAGGCCGTAATACACGTGGTGTTCGCGGTATGAAGATTGCTGCGGGTCAGCAAGTATTGTCATTGCTAGTTGCTGAGAATGATCAGCAAACAGTATTGGTTGCGACAGA
>JBEDFH010000131.1:0-3262 GCA_041175265.1 Pseudomonadota bacterium
GAAAGGCAAAAATGCAAGGATTGAAACAACCAATCCGATCACAATCTTAAGCAATCGACTACGAAGTTCTAATAAATGAACAATAAAGGTTTCAGTGACACTCATCGAGCAGCCTTAGTTCTTTTAGAAGAACGTGTCAGTTTTTTTGTAACTTTCTTATCGGACTTCGTTTGAACTGGGAGAAGAGACTGTTGAATATCTGAAGAATGAATTTGTTGAGCGTGGATTTCTTGCTGTAATTTTTTTAAGTCTTCGAGCTGCATTTCTCGCTCAACCTCGCCTTTAACCGTCGCCACATAATTACGCATGCGCCCAACTAAAGCGCCAACAGTTCGAGCTACTTTTGGCAGTCTTTCAGGACCAACGACGACCAATGCCACCAACGACGACCAATGCCACCACAGCAATTAGAACAAGTTCAGAAAATCCAACATCAAACATTATCGTTTAGCATTAGGCTTACGAACTGTTTTCTTTACAGCTTTAACTTCTATCGTTTTAGGCTGCGAATCAGACTCAATTGACTCAACCGAATTATTTCCATTCATCGCATCTTTGAAATTTTTAATTGCAGAACCTAAATCGCCACCGATATTTCTCAGTCTTTTTGTCCCAAATACAACAAGCGCAATCACCAAAATAACAATTAATTCTTTAAATCCCATAAAGCCTCCCAATTAAGTTCTAGGTAAAACAGCGCTGCCACCAAAAACATGTATATGTAAATGGAATACTTCTTGGCCACCTTCACGGCCAGTATTAATCATCGTTCTAAACCCTTTCAGGCCTAGCTGCAAAGCCAACTTCGGTGCCATCAATAAAGCTTTTCCAAGCAAATCTTTATGAGTAACTTCTGTGCTTAAAAGACTTTCAATATGCGCCTTTGGGACAATTAAAAAATGGACTGGTGCAATGGGCTTAATGTCATGAAAAACAATAAAGTCCTCATCTTCAAAGATCTTATTCGAAGGAATTTCACCTTTAGCAATTTTGCAAAAAATACAATCTGCGCTCATTTAATTTCCCTAAATTAGGCTCAGTCATTTGGACGTGATGCTTTCTCTTCAATACCAGACAAACCTTCGCGCCTTGCCAACTCTTCCAATACATCCTGAGCTGAAAGGCCAGCTTTTGCCAACATAACCATGGTATGAAACCATAAATCAGCGGTTTCATAAATTAAATCGTCCTTACTGCCATCTTTCGCAGCAATAATCGTTTCAGCGGCTTCCTCGCCAACTTTCTTGAGGATGCTATTCATGCCTTTGTTGTACAACTTCGCAACATAAGAAGTCTGAGGATCAGCGTTTTTACGCTCCTCTAATAATTCAGTTAACCTCTGAAGTATTTCATTCATGTTTATAAATATCCTCTGGACTTTTAAGCACTGGCTTATCAATCACCCAATCCCCATTTTCCAATTTCTGGAAAAAACAATCGTGACGTCCAGTATGACAGGCGATACCACCCATCTGCTCAACTGTCATCAAAATCACATCCTCATCACAATCCAACCTAATCTCATGTACCTTCTGTACATGACCAGATTCCTCACCCTTGTGCCACAACTTCTGACGCGAACGTGACCAATAAACAGCATGGCCTTTTTCAACAGTAAGTTCCAATGCTTCACGATTCATGAATGCAAACATTAATACCGTTCCCGTGCTTAGCTCTTGAGCAATCACTGGAACCAACCCATCAGTCCAATTCACTTTATCTAACCAGCTCATAAGCGCACCTCGATACCGTGATCACGCATGTATTCCTTAGCTTCACGAACAGTATATTCCCCATAGTGAAAAATACTTGCCGCAAGTACGGCGTCAGCCCCACCGATTTTCACGCCATCAACTAAATGTTGTAGATTACCTACACCACCAGAAGCAATGATTGGAACATCCACCGCATCACTAATTGCTTTATTAAGGCCTAGGTTAAATCCAATCTTTGTCCCATCTCTATCCATGCTGGTCACAAGCAACTCACCGGCACCTAAACTGACCATTTTCTTAGCCCACTCAACCGCGTCAATACCAGTTTCCTTGCGACCACCATGGGTAAATACCTCCCATCTTGGCTGACCAGTCGCATCCACACCCACTTGCTTAGCGTCTATAGCGACAACAATACATTGCGCCCCATAACGATCAGATGCGTCGGCAACCAACTGAGGGTTCAATACTGCTGAAGTGTTAATGCTGACTTTATCAGCACCTGCATTCAGTAAGCGTCTCACGTCCTCAACTTCACGCACACCACCGCCCACGGTTAAAGGGATGAAAACCTGCGAAGCCACTTCTTCTATGATGTGAAGAATAAGTCCACGATTATCTGAGCTAGCCGTAATATCCAAAAAAGTTAGCTCATCCGCGCCTTGCTCATCATATCGACGTGCAATTTCAACAGGGTCACCTGCATCACGCAACTCTAAAAAATTAACTCCTTTTACAACGCGGCCATCAGTCACGTCTAAACAAGGAATAATACGCTTAGCTAGCATTAGCCGTTCAACTCATCAGCGAGTGCTTGCGCAGCGGCAAAATTAAGCGTGCCTTCATAAATCGCACGGCCAGTAATTGCACCCATAATGCCTTCATTTTCAACGGCACAAAGCTTACGAACATCCTCCAAATCAGTAATGCCACCACTCGCGATCACTGGAATGCGCAAGGCCTGAGCCAAAGCAACAGTCGCCTCAATATTAACGCCGCTTAACATACCATCACGGCCAATATCAGTATAAACAATTGCCTCGACACCATAGTCTTCAAACTTTTTTGCTAAATCAATAACGTCATGGCCAGTTAATTTGGACCATCCATCTACAGCCACTTTGCCATCTTTCGCATCTAAACCAACCATAATTTGACCAGGAAAAGCATCACAAGCTTCATGTAAAAAGCCAGGATTTTTTACTGCCGCGGTACCAATAATCACATAATCAATACCGTTATCAAGATACCGTTCGATTGTTTCTAAATCACGGATACCGCCACCTAATTGAATAGGTATTTCGCCACCACAAGCCTGAACAATTGCTTTGATAGCCCCTTCATTAACAGGCTTACCTGCAAAAGCGCCATTTAGATCTACAAGATGCAAACGTTTGCCACCTTGATCTACCCAATGTCTTGCCATAGCACCCGGATCTTCAGAAAAGACCGTGGCATCTTCCATCAGTCCTTGTTTCAATCGAACACAGTGACCATCTTTTAAATCAATAGCTGGGATAATTAACATAATTTTTATAGGGGTGTTT
>JBEDFH010000132.1:0-2957 GCA_041175265.1 Pseudomonadota bacterium
ATTCAAGAATCTGTGACGAACGCACTGCGACATGCTAAAGCGACTCGTCTCGATATTAATTTAATACAAGCCGAGAATGGAGATTTGGTGTTAAGTATTAAAGATAACGGTGTGGGAATGGCGACATTGAATGTTGATCAAACCCAACACTTTGGTTTATTGGGAATGCGTGAGCGTACCCAGGCATTACATGGCAAATTCAACGTAGACTCTGCTCTTGGCAAAGGCACGTCCATTACAGTAAGTATACCAAGGGAAAATATTGCATGAGCACACCGATTAAAGTTCTATTAGTTGACGACCATGCTGTTGTGCGCATGGGGTTTAAAATGCTACTAGAGTCAGCAGATGATATTAAAGTGGTTGCAGAGGCTGAAAGTGGCGAGCAAGGGATTAAATTCTATGTGGAGCATCAACCTGATGTTGTGGTGATGGATATTACGATGCCTGGCATTGGTGGACTTGAGGCAATTGATAGAATTATGGCTAAAGATAATTCAGCCAAAATTTTAGTATTGTCCGCTCACGAGGATTCAGTACATCCGAAGCGTGTATTAAATGCGGGTGCAATGGGTTATCTCACTAAAAGAAGTGCGGCGGAAGAGCTGATTAAGGCTATACGTATGGTCGCTGCACGAAAAATGTATTTGGAAGCTAATATTGCGCAACAAATGGCGATTCAACAACTTAATGGTGAAAAAAATCCAGTGGATGTGTTGTCTGACCGTGAGTTTGAAGTGTTTATGTCGCTTGCGAAGGGGCAAACGACTAATGAAATTGCTGATATTTTAAGTTTGTCGCCACGTACCGTTGGGACTCATTTGTATAATATTAAGCAGAAGCTAAATGCAAATAATTCGGCTGAGATTGCTTTGATTGCAATGCGTTCAGGCTTAATAGATCCTTGATTAACTTTTATTCCTAGCGTTAGCAATGACGCTCATTACGCCACTGCTAACAATTACTATAATCGATAGCCAGCGATCAGCTGATAGCAGCTCATTCCAAATTAATATCCCAAATAAGCTTGCTAAAACTACGGTGCTGTAAGCTAGACTGCCTACAACAAGCGGGTTGCCTGTGCGATATGCTCGGGTCATTGCAAGTTGCGCGATGGTGGCACATAGGCCTAGGCCTATTAGTATAGGTGCTTCTTGCCATGTAATAGGATTGAAGTGGTGAATTAGCATCCATGCGCCGCCCCCTATTGTGCAAACAAGTGAGAAGTAAAAAACTGTTCGCCAATCAGGTTCTCCAGCCCGGCCAAGTTGAGTAACGTGAACATAGACTAACCCAGCTAATAAACCAGAAAGCAGTCCTAATCCACCCGCTAATAATTCGCCTTGGTGAATGCTGGGTTTCAGCAGTAGCGTAACTCCAAGAAATCCCGTCATTAGGGCAATGATTAGAATTTTCCGTGGTTTTTCTTTGAGAGCAAAAGTTAAGATTGCCGCCATAGCAAGTGGTGATGTGTAGTTTAGGGTGATTGATGTTGCAAGCGGCAATTGGCCAATCGCATAAAAAAACATGACCATCGAAATAAATCCAATAATGGATCTAGACATTTGTTTGCCGAGGTAGGGTGTTTTTAACGAAAGTCTTTTTATTTTTACGTAAGAAAAAATAAAAACCAAGCCGAATAATGAGCGGTAAAAGACAAGTTCAGCGCTTGAGAATTTGATGGAGGCAATCTTAACTAAGACGCCCATAATTGCAAAAAAGAATGCTGCAACCAGCATCCATAGACTACCGAATTTAAATTGGTTCACAGGTGCGGTTCTAGTTGCTTACGCAGCCATAAGTGGAAGTGTTCTAAGCCTGTTTCCATTGGGTGTTGATAAGGGCCGCGTTCATCAAGGTTGTTTGCGAAAAGTGCTTTCCGGCCATCATGCATGCGCTGGCAAATTTCCTTGTCTTCGATGGCGGTTTCTTCATAAGCAGCTTGTTGTGCAGCAATATATTCACGTTCAAATAATGCGATGTCTTCAGGGTAGTAGAATTCAACGACATTACTACATGCATCAACACCTCTAGGGATAATATGCGATACAACGAGCACGTTGGGATACCATTCAATCATTAGGAATGGATAGTACACCATCCAAATAGCGCCTGCTTTTGGTAATTGATGGCCTTGGTATTGTTTGACTTGGTTCTGCCAAGATTGGTAAATAGCAGAACCAGTTTTATTGTTAGGTGGTTTGTAGCCAACTATCTGAACGCTATACTCATCCCCAAATTCCCATTTAAGTGCATCGCAGTCAACAAATTGGTTAAGTCCAGGGTGGAAGGGGCCTACATGGTAGTCTTCCAAATAAACTTCAATAAATGTTTTCCAATTGAAGTTGTATTCTTCAATTGTCACGCGATCAAGCATGTAGTTGGTGAAGTCAAAGTCTTGTTTGCAACCTAGGTTTGCCAAGTCTTCTGCAATATGACGTTTACCTTCAAATAGTAAGCCATTCCAGCTTGCCAGTTTGTTTGAGTCTAAGTGCAGGCAGGGATTTTCATTGAAATGAGGTGCGCCTAGTAATTCGCCTTCCAAATTGTAAGTCCAGCGATGAAGTGGGCAAACGATATGTTGCGTATGTCCTTTGCCTTGAAGCATCAGTGCTTGTCTATGGCGGCAGATGTTACTGGTGAGTTTGATGCCTTGGTGCGTATGAACTAGTGCTTTTGCATCTTGCATCCAGCCTAAGGTGTAAAAATCACCTTGATTAGGCGTCATTAACTCATGACCGACATATTTGGGAGCATTGGCAAATAGCGTTCTCTGTTCCAGCGCATAAATCGCTGGGTCCGTATACCAAGCTACCGGTAATTGTGGTGCGGCTTGTTGATTAATGGGTGTATTAGTGACAGATAACATCATGCTAATAATTAAACTGAATCTCTATTTGCTTTTTAAAATTAATGGGTTGTATTGAGTAGCTAAAAAGCTATTCTGTGCTAATTTC
>JBEDFH010000133.1:0-2950 GCA_041175265.1 Pseudomonadota bacterium
TTATAGGAACTTGGATATTTAAAATATGAGTACCGAAATTAAAGTAAGACGTTTTTCAAGTTTGGATGCCGACTTTGATGAAAAGTTGAAGGCTTTATTGGCTTTTGAAACCGCGCAAGACGATAGTATTGACGACGTAGTAGCTGGCATACTTAAAGACGTAAAAAAACGTGGTGATTCTGCTGTTCTGGAATATACCAATCGTTTCGACAGGATGTCTGCGGCTAGCTTGACTGAATTGGAAATTAGTCAGGCTGAATTAAAAGCAGCATTAAATAGCCTGCCTGACGCTCAGAGAGCAGCACTACAAGCAGCGGCAGATCGAGTCCGCAGTTACCATGAAAAGCAATTAATGACTTCATGGCAATATACTGAGGATGACGGCACAATTTTAGGCCAACAAGTGACCTCATTAGATCGAGTCGGTCTCTATGTCCCTGGTGGTAAAGCTGCTTATCCTTCGTCTGTATTGATGAACGCAATTCCTGCAAAAGTTGCGGGTGTGCAAGAACTTATCATGGTAGTGCCTACGCCTGATGGTGAAAAAAATCAGTTAGTGTTAGCAGCTGCAGCAATCGCCGGCGTTGATCGTGTATTTTGTATTGGTGGCGCGCAAGCTGTTGGTGCAATGGCTTATGGCACTGAAACCGTTCCGCAGGTTGATAAAATTGTTGGTCCTGGTAATGCTTATGTGGCCGCAGCGAAGCGAAGAGTTTTTGGTGTCGTTGGCATTGATATGGTGGCAGGGCCATCTGAAATTTTAGTGATCTGTGATGGTAAGACGAACCCTGATTGGGTTGCGATGGATTTATTTAGTCAGGCGGAACATGATGAATTGGCGCAAGCAATTTTATTGTGTCCTGATGCGGAATTCTTGGATAAGGTTACTGAGAGCATTCAAAAGTTAGTTAAAGAAATGCCTCGCGCTGAAATTATTAGAACTTCACTGACTGATAGAGGTGCTTTGATTCAAGTTAAGAACTTGGATGAGGCTGCTAAGATTAGTAACTATATTGCGCCTGAGCATTTGGAATTATCTATGGATGATCCACTAGTTTTCAGTCAAAAAATTAAACATGCAGGCGCGATATTTATGGGGCGCGACACATGTGAGTCTCTTGGTGACTACTGTGCTGGTCCCAATCACGTGTTGCCGACATCACGTACAGCACGTTTTTCATCGCCTTTAGGTGTGTATGATTTCCAAAAACGTTCAAGTTTGATTTTCGTATCGCAAGCCGGGGCTCAAACACTAGGAAAAGTTGCTGCTACCCTAGCTTATGGAGAAGGGTTGCAAGCACATGCGCGCTCAGCGGAGTATAGACTTAAAAAATGAGTAAGTACTGGAGCAAATTAATTCATGGTTTGACGCCCTATGTTCCTGGCGAACAACCTAAGATTAATAATCTTATCAAGTTGAATACCAATGAAAACCCTTACGGACCAAGTCCAAAGGTTTTACTTGCCTTGCAAAAAGAAGCCTCTGAAAGCTTACGCTTATACCCAGATCCCAATTCTGATGTCTTGAGAAAAGCGATTGCCAATTTTCATGGTTTAGAAACTTCAAATGTTTTTGTTGGTAACGGATCTGATGAAGTGTTGGCGCACACTTTTAATGCCCTACTTAAGCATGACAAGCCTATTTTATTTCCTGATATTACCTATAGTTTTTATCCGGTTTATTGTGGTTTGTATGAGATCGCGTTCGAAACGATTCCCTTGAACGATAGTTTTGAAATTCAAGTTGATGACTATTTAAAGCCGAATGGTGGAATTATCTTTCCAAATCCTAATGCGCCTACAGGATGTTCATTAGCTTTAACTGAAATAGAACGTTTGCTTAAAGCGAATACAAATTCTGTTGTTGTCATTGATGAAGCTTATGTTGATTTTGGCACTGAATCCGCGGTAGGTTTGATTAATAAGTATCCGCAGTTGTTGGTTACACATACCTTATCTAAAGCCAGATCGCTTGCTGGATTGCGAGTGGGTTATGCTGTGGGCAATCCGGATTTGATCGAAGCGCTTCATCGAGTCAAAGATAGTTTTAATTCCTATCCTTTGGATCGCTTTGCTCAAGCAGGGGCGATTGCCGCAATGGAAGATCAGCCTTATTTTGAGAAAACTTGTCATCGGGTAATTGCTACTAGAGCAAATTTAGTTGCTGAATTGACTGATTTGGGTTTTGAAGTTTTACCATCAGGTGCCAATTTTATATTCGCAAAACATGCAAAAAAAGACGCTGAAGTGATTAGTGCCGGGTTAAGAGATAAAAATATTATTGTTAGACATTTTAAGAAGCCTCAGCGTATTGCTCAATTCTTGAGAATTACTGTCGGAACAGATGCTGAATGTGCGGCTTTAGACGCTGAATTAAAGAAGCTTGTTTAAAGTGAATAGTCAAAGAGTTTTGACCAAAAACAGAAATCGTTATATAAAGTCGTTTCGGTAAAAAAGTTCATTTTTGAACATGATTTCACCATATAGTTAATAAAAAATGTATCATAACGCGTGTATTTAAATCATAAACGTGTAATTTAGCGGAGGAAGTAACATGGCATTAACCCAGATGGCATTAGATTCATTAGATTTTGACGCAACAGTAGCGCTTGCTGCAAAAGTAGCACCGCATGTTGATATTCTTGAAATTGGTACACCATGCATTAAGCACAACGGTATCAAATTGCTTGAAACATTACGTAAAAAATTTCCAAAAAACAAAATCTTAGTTGATTTGAAAACAATGGATGCTGGTTTTTACGAAGCTGAGCCATTCTACAAAGCTGGTGCTGATATTTGTACGGTTTTGGGTACAGCTGATATCGGTACTATTAAAGGCGTAATTGACGCTGCTAATAAATATGGTAAAAAAGCTCAAGTTGACTTGATCAACGTTGCTAACAAAAAAGCACGTACACAAGAAGTTGCTAAATTAGTCGCACACATCATT
>JBEDFH010000134.1:0-3420 GCA_041175265.1 Pseudomonadota bacterium
GTTTCTGCTGTGTAAGCGGCGCTTGGTCTGCGTAGTGAGAAATTTCATGCGTAACTGCGCCATGCTGGGCAAATAAAAACAGCAGCGGCAGTAGAAAGCTCATGAAAGTACGTTTTAACATGGTGTTAATTTTAACAGAAAAAGTTAGCTAAATTTTATGAAGCATTGTAAGTAAATGTATTAATTCATCTTTCACAGAGTCAAAGTCCTCATATTCTGCAGAAGTTTTTGCATACCAATAACGACTATTAAATTCATCGCCTTCAATTTTATGTAGCACTGCATGTATCCAATAAGCAATTGGATCTTTATATTCTTGAACAATCTGATGGGCAGCATTCCAATCCCCTGATAATGAGAGATTGACTGCAGTTTTTAAACGCTCACTTAAATGTTTTTCCAATTAAGACATCCAAATTGCATATTAAAAAAGCCCAGCTGCTCATCGCTAACTGGGCTTTCGAAATCAAAAACTAATTACGCGCTGAAATTTGCTGATGCAAAATCCCAGTTAGCTAATGAAGCTAAAAATACTTCAACAAATTTAGCACGCGCATTGCGATAATCAATGTAGTAAGCATGTTCCCATACATCGATTGTCAGTAATGGTGTATCACCTGTTGTCAACGGTGTTCCAGCTGCACCCATATTCACAATGTCTACTGAACCGTCTGCTTTTTTAACCAACCATGTCCAGCCAGAGCCGAAATTACCAACTGCTGAAGCTTGGAATGCTTTTTTGAATTCATCAAACGAACCCCATTTTGCATTAATTGCATCAGCCAAAGCGCCTGTTGGTGCTGCACCGCCATTTGGCTTCATGCAACTCCAGAAGAATGTATGGTTCCAAATTTGTGCTGAGTTGTTATAAATACCAGCTGAAGATTTTTTAACGATTTCTTCTAAGCTACTATTTTCAAACTCAGTGCCTTTAATCAAATTATTCAAATTTGTGACATAAGTTTGATGATGTTTACCATAATGAAACTCTAGCGTTTCTTCTGAAAGGTGAGGCACTAATGCGTTTTTTGCATATGGTAATGCAGGTAATTGATGTTCCATGATGTTGCTCCTTTAAAAATTTTGCTTGTTGATTTTGCCACAATCTGACGCCTTTAAAAACAATAGGTTCTTTAGGGCTTTATATTTTCTATTTTTTTGCCCGAGGGTGCGCTTGATCGTAGACCTTTGCGAGATGCTGGAAATCGAGATGTGTATAAACTTGCGTAGTACTGATATTAGCGTGACCCAACATTTCCTGCACGGCTCTCAAATCCCCACTAGACTGCAAAACATGTGTTGCAAAACTATGTCTTAACATATGCGGATGCACATCACTATTAACACCCTGCTTAATTGCCCACTCTTTCAATCTATATTGCACTGCACGAGGCGTAATGCGGTTGCCTTGCTTAGTAATAAACAAAGCAACGCTTTCAGCTTTTGCAATCAAATTACGTGCCACCATCCAAGTTTGAATTGCGCTAATGGCATGACTTCCCACAGGAACAATTCGGGTCTTATTCCCCTTACCCGTCACAGTAATTGTGCCGTTAGCTAAATCAAGATGATCAAAATTCAATCCAACCAGTTCCGCTAATCGCAATCCTGACGAGTAAAACAATTCGAGTATCGCATGATCTCTTAGGCTTAATAAATCATCCTCTTTCACATCGACGAGCTTGACGGCCTGGTCTGCTGATAACGCTTGAGGTAAGGTTTTGGCCGACTTAGGCGCACGCATTCCAATACAAGGATTGCTAGTAAAATTATGTTGCTTTACTAAATAGTCAAAAAATCCACGCCATGAGGAAAGCATTCGAGCGATACTCTTACCACCCAATCCTTGGCCATGTAACTTAGCAATAAGCTGCCGAATATGTTGAGATTGAATTTTAAGTAAAGGTGTAGTTTGTGATTCTGAGTGCGCTAAAAGCAACGCAATATCGCGCTTATAATTTGCCTGCGTTAATTTGCTTAAGCCGCGCTCAAAAGCAAGATGATTTAAGTACGCTTCTAAAAAATCCACATTAACTCAAATATCGGCTTAGTGCCGCCGTTAGCAATTCATTTAATCGCTGCAAGAATAAAGTGCCCATGCCTGGGTAGAACCGTTTTTCATCATGCGATGCTAAGACAAGAAAGCCGATAGCATCCTCAGCCCCAAGAGGAATCACCGCATAGGACTTAGCCTCGACTCCATCACTTAATAAATATTGAAAGCTCTCATTAAGGGGGCTTCCGCAATAAGGTGAATCTAAACCTAGCACCCAAGCTTTAAGTGACTCATCGACAGCCTCAAACGCTGTTTGTTTGCTCAAGTCATTATCTGCAGCCGCAGCCCAAAGCTTAATATTGACGTAAGGCACATTGAAATTATCACGCAAAGTTTCGACCAACATTTGATTTAGTGCTAAAAAATCTGCCGAACTAAGCAAACCCAGCGTCAACTGATGAACTTTATTGCCTGTTTCATCATTTTCGATACCAATCGTTAGCAGTTCGCTGTATTTTCGCTCCAATTTACGGATTTTATCGCGCTGAGCAACTTGCTGACGCTCAGCCAATGAAACCGCGCCCTTACCATGGGCGCTGGGAACATGCATTACTGCCAACAAATCAGCATGATTTTGAAAAAATTCTGGATTTTGCTGCAAGAAGGCAACAATTTCATGCTCATTAAGCGCTTTTGTTTCCATTTAAGGTCTATCTATCAATAATTAAAATTAAATTGAAATGCTTCCGTCATACACTGCAACCGCAGGCCCAGTCATCATCACAGAATTATCGCCACCCGCCCAAGCAACACTCAAATTACCGCCTCGCATGTCCACTTGCACCGGGGACTGCAATTGGCCCATTCGAATGCCTGCAACAGCTGCCGCACAAGCGCCTGTTCCCTGTCTCTTATACACATCTCCGAGCCCACGAGACTGAACAGGATCGATGCGTATCCATAATTTGCATAAAACCAGCGTTTACACGCTGAGGAAATCTGGGGTGTGATTCAATCAATGCGCCATCAACACCAACCGGGGCCTGATCCAAATCATCAACCACCTGCACGGCATGAGGATTCCCCATAGAAACCACGCTGATTTGAACCACATGATTAGAAACTAATAGTGGATAACTTAATGAAACTTCATCAGCAACAAATGGGATTTGGCTTGGCTCAAATTTTGGGGAACCCATATCAACGGTAACCAATCCGTTATCTTGCAATTCAGGGTAAATAATACCGCCAGCAGTTTCTACGCAAATTTTAGTTTTTGTAGTCAGACCTTTATCAAAAACAAACCTAGCAAAACAGCGCGCACCATTGCCGCACTGCTCAACTTCACCACCATCTGCATTAAAAATGAGATAACGAAAATCCGCTACAGATTGGGTTGGCTTTTCAACCAATAACAATTGGTC
>JBEDFH010000135.1:0-2928 GCA_041175265.1 Pseudomonadota bacterium
GCAGCAGAAAAGAAAAAAGAGAGGAGGGCAAAGCAAGCAAAGTATTTCAAATTACATTTGAAAAATATCATTGCCCGCCTTTACTCAAATGCCCTTATTACTTCGGCGCTGAGTTGGGTTGAGATTCATCTGCCTTGCCTTCTTTTTCTAAGCGCGCTTTCTCTGCATCAGAAATAATATCGAAGTAGACATAAACATCTTTCACGCCCGCAGTGTTACTCGCAATTTTCTTTGCAATTGCCGCTTCATTCTGCGTCAAGATGCCCATCAAATAAACGCTAGTGCCTGAAGCAATAATGGCCATAGAATTTGATGGTAATTTTTCTGTAAAAATCATTTGGGTTTTAATCTTGGATTCAAGATAAGCATCGTTAGCGCGTGTGGTGTAGGTGCTATTAGGTCCAACGATCAACTCATTAAATACCGAGCGCGCATTCTTCATTTCCTTGACATAAGCTCCGGCCTGACCTTTGATATCAGCGTCCTTTACTTCGCCAGTCAACAAAACCTTTTGATTAAATGAGGTCACATTGATATGCGCATTATCACCATAGCGCTTAGCCAAAGCATTGCCTGCCTCGAGCTCAATTCCTTTGTCAATTGCCTGAACGGCTGGCGTACGGCGATCCGCCATCACAGTCGCGCCCGCAACCACACCACCAACAGCAAAAACACCGCAGCCTGATAAAACTGAAGCCATTAACAGAGCAGCAAACAATCTCATGGTGAGCGCATTTCGCATATAAAACTTTCTAATTGATAAATTTGTTAATCGAGTAATAAATGATCTACGCCATCGCACAGGCTATGAAGCAGAACTAGATGTGTTTCTTGAATACGGGCAGTACGTGAAGAGGGTGCACACAAGTGAATATCATCTGCATCTAATAAGGTCGCAATTTTTCCACCGCCATTACCTGTAAGAGCAATAATTTTGATGCCCAGTTTTTTTGCGGCTTCAATTGCCTTCACCACATTCTTAGAGTTACCCGATGTAGAAATGCCAAGCAAGATATCGCCTTTTTTTCCTAGGCCGCGCACTTGCTTGCTAAATATTTCGTCGTAACTATAGTCATTACCAACGGCGGTCAAAATTGACGTATCCGTTGTTAATGCAATCGCAGCTAACTCCTGACGCTCTCTTTCAAAACGACCTATGAGTTCAGCAGCAAAGTGCTGAGCATCAGCAGCAGAGCCACCATTTCCGCAAGCCATCACTTTTCCTCCGGCACGCAAACAATCGGTCATAGCAACAATGCCGAGTGCAACCTGCTCAGGAAGAACTTTTTCAGCTTCTTGCTTAACAGCAATGCTATCCAAAAAATGTTGGGATGCGCGAGCGCGCAAACGTTCGAGAGTATTCTTATCCATCGCAATATTATGCGCCAAAGCAGACAGAAATTCGATACGCTGTTACTTCACACAAAAGCAACGTATTCTCTTAGCTATTCATACTTCATATTGCAAAAAATACCCCCATGGAACTAAGCTCCTTTGATTTTTTAAAACAACAGGATCTGCCTGCAGGAGCCCTGTATATGGTTGCCACCCCTATTGGCAATATGGGTGACATTACTCTGCGTGCTTTGCATATTCTTAATGCTGTAGATGGCATTGCTTGTGAAGACACTAGACATAGCGCCCCCTTATTGCAACATTTTGGCATTCACAAAAAATGTATTGCCTTGCATGAGCACAATGAAATTGCTGGAGCACAAGCGATCATTCAACATCTTTCTCAGAATCAGCGTTGGGCATATATTTCAGATGCGGGCACACCAGGGGTTTCCGATCCTGGCGCTAGGCTAGTCAATGCCGTTCAAAAAGCCGGGTTTCGCATCATCCCCATTCCAGGGGCAAGCGCAATATCTGCAGCGATCTCTGCAAGCGGTTCAGTCATGTTGCCGTCAGAAGGACGCTTTCAGTTTTTAGGCTTTTGGCCGAACAAGGCGAAAGATCGGGATGCACTCATTCAAGATATTCAAACCAATTCCAAGACCAGCATCTTTTTTGAATCCCCCCACCAAATTCGCGAGACTCTTACAGCGTTACATAAAGCGCTTGAGCCAGAGCGTCAAATCTTGGTTGGCAGAGAGCTAACCAAAAAATTTGAGCAACTAGTTCCGCTAATGGCAGTCGATATTCCAGCTTGGCTAGAGAAAGCTGAAAGCCTTAAAGGCGAATTCATTATTTTGGTGGCAGGCCGCAAAGCCAGTGCTGATGAGGCTCCAGAGCATTCCTCTCTATTGCTTTGGGCAAATGCATTAAGCCCATATCTTGGTAGCAAAGAAATTGCTGCTGTGCTTGCGCAAATCTTGGGTCTCAGCAAGAAAGAGGCCTACCAAGTTGCTCTAGATGCAAAAGCACAACAAACCAAAAAATAAAAAGCTGGCACTTGGCCAGCTTTAAATCGGCGCAGAAAAATATTATTTTGCTGCTGGTGCTGCGGGAGCTTTTGGCTCTGACAACTTGCCGCCGGCAGAGTTAGCCAAATAAACTACTGCACGACCCAACTCATAATCACTGATATCGGTAGGGCTTGCACCGCCACGAGCAGGCATTGCGCCTTTACCCTTAAGCACTGATGTCAGAAGACCGTCATAACCTTTACCTAGACGAGCAGACCATGCGCCTGCATCACCAAACTTCGGTGCGCCAGCCGCGCCAGAAGCATGACATGATGCGCAGACTGTTTTGTAGACTTGTTCACCGGTTTGCAATTCGCGTGGAGTACTGGCATCTTTGAAATTTAATTGCGCCACAGGCTTAATTAATTCTTCTGCTGAAGCCTCTTTGTCTGTGCGCTTACCGTTATTCACAAATACCATTAACAACAAAATAATGATCAATGGCACAAAAAAACTGGCAAATACCATGATGATTAGTTGTTTAGGGTTCTTAATTAGGTTTCCGTGCTCTTCACTCATA
>JBEDFH010000136.1:0-2920 GCA_041175265.1 Pseudomonadota bacterium
AAACGCGCCTAATTGTGACGGCGCCATAGACATGGGCCCACTGCGGTTCACCGCATATTCCAAAGCAATGCGCATTTTGCCAATTAAGCTGTTGGCCATGGTATTTAACGTCTTGGCGCCATGTACTTTAAAACCCATACGCAATTGCAAATGATCTTGCAAGTTTTCGCCAACCCCGGCGGCATCCATGACTACCGAAACGCCGTTTTGTTTTAGTAGCTCAGCGGGCCCAATTCCAGATAATTGCAGAATTTGTGGAGAACCTATAGCGCCTGCAGTTAATACAGTTTCATTCGCAGACTCAGCAAACCATTTTTGTCCGCCGCCAGTAAACTCCACACCACGGCAATGTAATCCCTTATCTGTCTTAACAATATCTAATCGCTGAACGCGACAACCGGTCATGATTTCTAAACTACCACGGCGGTTGCTAGCAGAACGGAGAAATGCCTTCGCTGTATTCCAACGTATACCTTTTTTCTGATTCACCTCGAAGTAACCACAACCCTCGTTGTTACCCTGATTAAAATCATCCGTCATAGGTATGCCGGTTTGTTCAGCAGCACGACGAAATGCGTCTAATATTTCCCAGCGCAATCTTTGCTTTTCAACACGCCACTCACCACCAGAACCATGGAAAGCACTAGTGCCTGCATGATGGTCTTCAGTTTGTTTAAACAGAGGAAGAACGTTTTTCCAACTCCAACTTTCATCGCCAGTTAAATGAGCCCACTCATCATAATCACGGGCTTGGCCACGCATATAAATCATGCCGTTGATAGATGAAGAACCTCCCAATACTTTACCGCGCGGATAAATCAAACTGCGACCATTCAAACCTGCTTCAGCTTCGGTACGATATAACCAATCTGTGCGTGGATTGTTAATACAATAAAGATAGCCAACTGGTATATGTATCCACATATAGTCATCTTTACCGCCTGCCTCCAATAACAATACGGACGCACCTTGATCTTGGCTTAAGCGATTCGCAAGTACGCAACCTGCCGTTCCAGCACCAATCACAATGTAATCATATTTACCCGCTGATTGCATATGCATTCCTGACGATAATTTTATTTAGCAACCGGCATAGTGAACTCTGCACCTTTACTAATTGACTCAGGCCAGCGTTGCATAATCGATTTATAGCGGGTGTAAAAACGCACGCCCTCTTCGCCATAAATATGCGTATCACCAAACAGTGAACGCTTCCAACCGCCGAAGGAATGCCAAGCCATAGGGACAGGAATAGGAACGTTCACACCCACCATACCAACTTCTATACGGCGAGAAAACTCGCGAGCAGTATTGCCATCAGAAGTGAACAAAGCAACACCATTGCCGTATTCGTGCGCGTTAATTAAATTAATTGCAGCCGCCATATCTGGCACACGCACTACGCACAACACGGGTCCAAAAATCTCGTCTTGATAAATCGTCATCTCAGGAGTGACATGATCAAACAAAGTCCCGCCTAAGAAAAATCCTTGCTCATGACCTTCAACAACTTTGTTACGACCATCTACTAATAAATTAGCGCCTGCTTGTACACCTTGGTTGATGTAAGAAATAATTTTTTCTTTATGCGCAGACGTAACAACTGGCCCCATCTCTGCATCCGACTCCATACCGTTTTTTACTTTTAATGCATGAACGCGAGGAATTAAAGCATCGACTAATTTATCAGCGACAGAACCAACTGCAACTGCAACTGAGATCGCCATGCAACGCTCACCTGCGGAGCCATAAGCGGCACCAATTAAGGCATCTACCGCTTGATCAAGATCTGCATCAGGCATTACAACCAAATGATTTTTAGCACCACCTAAGGCTTGCACTCTTAATGGATAAGCGCCTTTGCGTTTTGCACCTTCGGTGTAAATGTATTCAGCAATGGGCGTTGAGCCTACAAAGGAAATTGCTTTTACATCTGGATGCTGTAACAAAGTATCAACGGCAAGTTTGTCGCCTTGAACAACATTGAAAACGCCATCTGGTAAACCAGCTTGTTGTAATAAATCAGCCATCATTAATGAAGGTGTTGGGTCGCGTTCAGAAGGTTTTAAAATAAAAGTATTCCCGCATGCGATAGCCATAGGCGCCATCCACAGTGGAACCATGACAGGAAAATTAAATGGCGTAATCCCAGCAGTGACTCCTAAAGGCTGGCGCAACTGCCAGTTATCTATGCCACCACCTATGTTATCGGTGAACTGCGTTTTTAATAATTGAGGTATGCCGCAAGCGAATTCCACAATTTCTAAACCACGCACCACTTCACCCTTGGCATCCGAAAAGACTTTGCCATGTTCACGAGTAATAGCAGCTGCTAAAGCATCATGGTTTTTCTCAATTAGCTCTTTGAATTTTGAAAGTATGCGAGCTCTTCTTAAGGGCGCTGTTTCTGCCCACGCTGGTGCAGCAGAACTAGCAGCAGCAACAGCTGCATTAACTTCAGATTGATCAGCTAAAACAACCTCAGCACATACTTCACCAGTGGCAGGATTAAAAACCGGCTGAGCTTTAGCATTCGCAATGGCAGTTCGTTTGCCATTAATGAAGTGAGTTATTTGATTAATAGCCGGCTTAGTCATAACAATCCTTTTAGTAAAAACACTCGCATAATCTATTTAAGAGAAAGATCAATGCAGAATAATGAGATATTAATTGAAACTCAGAATTTATTTATTTTGTTTCTGTGGATAAGTCTAAGGATAACTATGGGAAGAAAAGTGAATAACCTTGATTAAACTAACTGCATAAAATCTTATCCAGAAACTATAAGAACACCATACCTTGCTTCTTCAAACTTTATCTTTTTCTTAAACTCTTGATCTAAACCAGCTTCTGGGATGAATACATCGCTCATGGATTAAGGATATTCGAAATATTCGAAAATTACTAGCGGGCTGAACGG
>JBEDFH010000137.1:0-2877 GCA_041175265.1 Pseudomonadota bacterium
GGTGAACGCGTTCGCTTAATTGAAAGTAACGGCAATACACGCGTCAGCCACTAAACAAATATTAATGCCGAAAGCCTCACACCCGATAGTCCGCACCTATCGCATCTCACGTATTGTGATGCATATTTTGTACGGTCTATCCGTGAGCGCCCTCATATTAAGACGTCTCGATCAACATCAGAGGCATTTAATCATCAAACGCTGGTCAGAAAAACTACTCAACATCCTCAATGTTAAACTGACCGTAGAGGGCTCTCCCCCGAATCAAAAACTGAACAACGCCATGTTTGTTGGCAACCACATTTCTTGGCTAGATATCTATGCGCTCAATAGCGTCCATCCAGTTCGGTTTATTGCGAAATCCGAAGTTGCTCGTTGGCCTATATTGGGTTGGCTAGCCAAACAAACCAATACAATGTTTATTGAACGCGCACAAAAGAAAGATGCAAAGCGAGTTGCCATTGAAGCAACGGAAAGTCTTAGCAAGGGAGATTGTTTATGTTATTTCCCAGAAGGCACGACTAGCGACGGAACTGAGTTACTCCCTTTCAAATCCAGTCTCATGCAAGCATCTATCAACTCGAATGCTGAAGTTTGGCCGCTGGCAATCCATTATCCAAATAAAGATGGCAGCGCAAACACTCGCATGGCCTTCGTTGGGGAAACAACCTTCATACACTCAATGTGGCAGATTATTTCTTTACATCAATCAGAAGTTAAACTGCATTTCTTACCAAAGATTAACGCGTATAGTTACGAACGTAGAGAACTAACACAACACATTAAAAGCGCCATTGCAGCGCATCTTAAATTGGAATATTAATCAGCAAAACCAAGTTTCAGCGGCGCATCATTAGGATGGCATGGCACCTGAAAAATCTGCTTATCCTCTAATCGCATGGCACTCAAATGACCGCCCCACAAACAACCTGTATCTAAAGAATAAACATTATTCTTATGTTGCAAACCGAGTGCCGACCAATGCCCAAAGATAATCTGCGTATTGACTGAAGCGCGTTGACTTAACTCAAACCACGGCTGATAACCATCTGGGATATTTTGAAGTTCACCTTTAAACTTAAACTCCATTTCACCATCCGCAGAACAAATGCGTAATCGCGTCATCGCGTTCGTAATCACCCGCAAACGATCCCAACCAGTTAATTTATCATCCCAACGCTTAGGATCGTTGCCGTACATATGCTTTAAAAAATCACGGTAATTAGGGGCCTGAAGAGCACTTTGTACTTCATGGCCCAATGCCAGAGCTTGAGGAACGCTCCAGTCTGGCAACAAACCAGCATGCACCATTAAATATCCATGCTCAAAATGCACCAAAGGCTGCTGACGCAACCAGCCAAGCAATTCTGGCGCATCTGGTGCATCTAACAACGATTGAATAGTGTCACTTCGATGGGCTGAGACAAACCCTTCAGCAACCACCAAAGTATGGAGGTCATGATTACCCAAAACCGTCACCACAGAAGATTGATGCGCCAATATCCAACGCATCACATCCAAGGAACCTGGACCCCGATTAATCAAGTCCCCCACGAACCATAAACGATCACGCTCAGGGTTAAATTGAATTTGTTTGAGTAAGGCTTGGAAAGAGTGAAAGCAACCTTGAAGGTCGCCAATTGCATAGGTAGCCATTAGCTAGAAAAAATGGCGACCCAGCTTTGCTCGCTGATAGTCGCCATTTCCATGGGAGTTGATTCTCTTAACAAGAAATTAGGGCGCTTTAAAATTTGCACCTGCTTGATTCGCCATGTAAGCAACTGCATTAGCCACTTCACCATCAGTTAATTCAGCATTGCCGCCGCGCGCAGGCATAGAACGAATCCCAGCAATCGCATGTTTTACTAAAGTTTCATAACCTTGAGAAATACGTGGTGCCCATGAAGCTTTATCACCAATTTTTGGTGAGCCTAATGCACCCACTGCGTGACATGCTGAACAAACAGCCTTCACAACTTCCTCACCGCTTTTATTAACGTGAGGGCCTGTTTCAACAGTTGCCAATTCGACCTTTGCAACCGGAGCAATACGCTCCTCTACTTTAGCTGCTGCAGCTTTAGTATCAGTATCAGGAATATGTGAAGCTTCAATTCCCATTAATAATCTAACAATCATAACAATCACCAACAAAGGTGCAAACAAGCCGCCTAAAACAGCAAGTACCACTTGGCGAACTGTTGTTTTTGGGAAATCGTATTTGTGGTCACTCATGACAATCCATTCTCTAAAAAAAGAAAAACAAATAGTAAAAATAATGTAGGCCTAATTATACTGATAAGACCCCAGTCTTAAAAGGATATTGTCTTAGCAATCGGACAAGCTAAAGTCCATTTGCTATAATCCATCCGCTTTTAGTCACTCATCCGCGCCCGTAGCTCATTTGGATAGAGTATCGGTTTCCGAAGCCGAGGGTAGTGGGTTCGAATCCCGCCGGGCGCGCCAAATAAAAAAGCCAGTAAAACTGGCTCAGCATTAAACTCCTGATACTCTAAAAATTAAGATCGATCTTTTTTGAGAAACTCCGGAATATAAACATCCGTTTTATCAATGACTGAAGATGAAAGTAACGAACGCTCATCCATACGTTTTCGATTGCCTGACAGAATATTAACAACCCAAATAGCATCTTCGCAAACTGCAACCAAATTGACGCCTTCAATTGAAGCCTCTTTCAGTTTAGAGACAAAAAACGATTTACTTTGATTCGAGTCAAGATTAGAAACCTTAACGAGCGACTTAACGCAATCAATCAAATCGATTTTCCAACCTGAACTCAAAAAAACCTCCCAAATTATCTATATTTTTATCAAATCTATTAAAACTCAGATTTTATTTAAAAAATATACCCTAAAAGGG
>JBEDFH010000138.1:0-2872 GCA_041175265.1 Pseudomonadota bacterium
GCTTTAAGTGCTGTCCCTACTGTTTATGCTGATGAGCCTGCAGCGACTGAAGTTGCAGCTGAACCTTTGCCTGAAGGCGTAGCTCCTTTGCCAGATGTAGTGCCTGCTCAGCAATAAGATTTAATAAATAAAAGGCCACCTTCAAGGTGGCTTTTTTTATTTAATCAACTACGATCACATAGCGGTGATAATATGAATTTCAGATTTATTCATCTTTACAAACACCATCATGGCCATTGAAGAACCAAAATTTGCACTTCTTGAAAAAGACAAAAATTTTGAATTGCGCTTATACGCGTCCAAAATAATTGCCGAAGTCTTAGTCAATGGCACCCTAAAGGAATCTTCCAGTAAAGGATTTCGCCTAATTGCTGATTTCATTTTTGGAAACAACACATCGAAGTCTGGCAAAAGTGAAAAAATCAGCATGACTGCGCCCGTATCCGTTGAGGCAAGAGCAGAGAAAATATCAATGACTGCACCTGTCGGCGTTCATCAAGCAAGCAACGGCTGGAAAGTCTACTTTGTAATGCCAAGCCAATATACTTTGGACAGCTTACCTAAACCCAATAACCCACTAGTTAATATTAAAGAAATCCCAGAGCAAAAATTTGCAGTGATTCGATTTTCAGGCTTGGTCAATGAAGAAAAGATGCGCAAAAAATTATCCGAGCTAGAAAAATGGCTAGCTAGCAAAAAATTAAAATCTATTGGTCAGCCTGAACTTGCTAGATACAACCCACCATGGACTTTGCCATTCTTAAGACGAAATGAAGTCATGGTGGAGATTGTTACTTAAAACAACATCAACTCATTCTTTTAAATTAAACTCGAAACATTATATTTTTTAATGGCGATATAAATGGAACATTCGTATTTAGTTCTAAAGTCTATTCATATTTTCGGTGTCATCTTGCTGATGGGAAATATCATCGTGACAGCATGGTGGAAGTTCATGGCAGACAAAACCAAGGACCCAATTGTTATAAGCTTTGCCCAAAGACAAGTAACACTTACAGATTTTGTATTTACTGCCCCAGGTGCATTGTTAGCCATTGCAGCAGGGGACTCTATGGCTTATACCTTTATGTCGAATACCTGGGATATTCAATGGCTGACTTGGGGACGATCTTTATTCATAGCATCTGGCATTATTTGGATGACTGTTTTAATTCCAACTCAAATTAAACAAGCTCGTATGGCACGAGACTTCGCAATCAGTAAATCTATTCCTGAGGGATATTGGAAGTTAAGTAAGCGATGGAATATATTTGGTGCCATCGCTGTTTTTCTTCCACTCATCAATATTTACTGGATGGTCTTCAAGCCAGTCTAAAATTTTAGACGTAAAAAAAGCCCACAAATGTGGGCTTAATTAGTGGTGGCTGGGGGCGGAATCGAACCGCCGACACGCGGATTTTCAATCCGCTGCTCTACCAACTGAGCTACCCAGCCATCATTTCATGATGTTTGCACATCGCGAAAGACCGGCATTATAACAAACTAAATCTATTGTGACATCTCAAACTTTAAACTTATTTGTAATACTCCGTAATTAAACAGTCCGTTTTACCTTTAAATAAAGCTAAAACGGTAAAATCTGCACTATTAATAAAAACGCTTTAGCTAAAGGCATTACACATGGATCTCTATTTAATTAGGCATACTAAACCTCAGGTACTTGATGGTGTGTGCTATGGACAAGCGGATATCGATGTTGCGTCAAGCTTTGATGAAGAGTTTGAAGTACTGAAAAACAAATTAAAAGCTATTAAACCAACGGGGATGTTTAGCAGTCCTTTACAACGATGCTTAAAGCTTGCCAAGGCTAGTGCTACCCATTTGAATAACGCAACAGTGATGCCAGACAATCGTTTAATGGAGCTTAATTTTGGTGATTGGGAGTTGCAGCCATGGTCTGACATTCCGCAAGGGATTGTTGGCGAATGGACTGAGGCGCATATACGCCACACACCACCTAATGGTGAGTCTTATCAAGATTTACATCTAAGAGCTAAAAACTTTTTGGAAGAGATCAGTGAGAAACATGAAGGTGAAGCTTTGATTGCTTTCACACACGCAGGGGTGATTAGAGCTTTGGTTGCTGAGGCTCTAAATCTCCCCTTAATACACGCGGTGCGTTTACAAATTGATTACGGCAGCGTTTCTAAAATTGTCATTAAAGACAAAGTAAGTCAGATTGGTTTTGTAAACCGTTAAGCTGCTTGTTTTTTGTAAGACAGGCTTTTAATTGCGCCATAAGCAAGCCATGCTAAGCCAAGATAAACAACAATATGACTTAAATAAGGCGTGTAATACTTAGCAACGCGTTGTGAAAACTCGACAATGCTTAATGTATTCACCTTGTCTGAAAAAGCGTACCAGAATGCGTTAGACATAACGAAAGCAACACTAGTCGCTAGCCAAGCTGTTGCGATATAAGTTGATAGTGCAAACGGCTTTTGTTGCTTAGCTAACCAACGGCCAGCACCCCACACAACTGCATAAGTAGGAATTAAACCCCAGTAGCCTAAAGACATGCAGTAATCAGAAACACCAGCAAAACCTAAAGCATAAAAATCCATGCCAATTGCAGCAACCATCGCTAGTGCAAACCAACGAATATTAGTCATCATCAAACCGCCAAAAAACAAAGCAGCGAGCGTTGCATCAGGAAGATAGACGCTACTACCAAAGTGACTAGTGCGCGTTAACAGGATTAGGGCAATGAGCACTAAACCGATCAAGATTGAATTCTGTTTATTTGAAAACATAAAAACCCCTTTAATATTTAACGATATTGTAACCCTTATCCGAGTATTTTTGTCGGACAAGGGTTAGGTCAATTTGTAGTTATTAGAAACTATAGCTA
>JBEDFH010000139.1:0-2866 GCA_041175265.1 Pseudomonadota bacterium
TAATTCTAACGCAGCTTTTTCGGCTTCAGCATCAGCTAATGCTTGCGCATTTACTGCTTCGACGTGATCCATAATGGCGTAAACAAGCTCTTTGCAGCCGGCACCGCTAATTGCAGAAATCGCATAACAAGGGCCTTTCCAACCATAAGCTTTAACAAACTCTGCCACTTTTTCTGCAGAATTTTCCAGCATATCTACTTTGTTGAGAATTAACCAACGCGGCTTGTTGTAAAGCTCTTCGTCATATTTACGCAATTCTTCAACAATTGCTTTAGCCTCTGCAACCGGATCAACCATTTCATCAAATGGTGCCAGGTCAACAATATGTAACAACAAGCGTGTACGCGCTAAATGGCGTAAGAATTGATGGCCTAATCCAGCACCTTCAGCAGCACCTTCAATCAATCCGGGAATATCTGCAATTACAAAACTGCGATTAGTATCTACACGAACCACCCCGAGATTAGGATGCAAAGTCGTGAATGGATAATCCGCTACTTTAGGTTTGGCTGCAGAAACTGAACGAATAAAAGTCGACTTACCAGCATTGGGCATCCCTAGAAGCCCAACGTCAGCCAATACCTTTAATTCCAAATACAATTCGATCTCTTCGCCAGGCTCACCTTTGGTGCATTGGCGCGGAGAACGATTCATACTTGATTTAAAGTGGATATTACCCAAACCACCTTTGCCACCTTTAGCCAACATCGCTCGTTGACCGTGATCAGCTAAATCAACCAAAAGCTGCCCTGAAGCTTTATCACTAATGACCGTTCCAACAGGCACCCGCAAAATCATATCTTCACCGCCAGCGCCATAACAGTCAGAACCTCGACCATTTTCGCCACGTTGAGCACGGAAAGAACGCGTGTAGCGGTAATCAACCAAGGTGTTGATATTGCGATCAGCTTCAATAAACACTGAACCGCCTGTACCACCATCCCCGCCATTAGGCCCACCCATAGGCTCGTACTTTTCACGACGAAAAGTAGCTACGCCATTGCCGCCGTCACCAGCGAAGAGCTTAATAGTCGCTTCATCTATAAATTTCATGACTTACCACACACATTCATATTAACCGTCTCGACTAAGCGCAATATCAATAAAAAATCTAAATACGATAATACAGCTAGTTAGCCCGTTATAAAACAAAAAAGCCCTACCAACAGATAGGGCTTTTGGAATACCAAGTCCAAATTAAACTGGAACGATATTAACCATTTTGCGGCGCAAAGCACCTTTTACTGCAAATGTTACTTTGCCATCAACTTTAGCGAATAAAGTATGGTCTTTACCCATGCCTACGTTTTCACCAGCATGCATACGTGTACCACGTTGACGAACAATAATACTGCCAGCTGAAACCACTTGCTCACCAAAGGCTTTAACGCCTAATCGTTGGGCTTGTGAGTCGCGACCGTTACGGGAACTCCCGCCTGCTTTCTTATGTGCCATTTTTTACTCCTTATTCAGCTGCTTTAGCTTTAGTAGCTTTAGCTTTTGCTGGTTTTGTTGAAGCGCCACCGAAATCACCAATTTGGATTTCTGTATAGCTTTGACGATGACCTTGTGTTTTACGATAGTGCTTACGACGACGGAATTTGAAAATCATTACCTTGTCGCCACGACCGTGTGATAACACTTTAGCTGTCACGCTTGCGCCAGCGATTAAAGGTGCGCCAATAGTGACATTCTCACCGTCAGCCATCACTAACACTTGATCGATAGTAACGTCGCTACCGACATCACCAACTAATTTTTCCACCTTAAGCCTTAAGCCAGGGGTTACGCGGTACTGCTTACCGCCAGTCTTGATGACTGCATACATGATTGAGCCTCGTTTGCTACGCATTAAAATCAATCGCGCATTATACGTAAAATTCGGACTTAAGCAAACACAATCTCCAATTGAAATCAAAAAACTTACATCCAAAAACCCAGGAGTGGCTTTAACGGACGTAATTTAAAACACTACGAGACTCTATGATAAAATTACATCAAAATTTATCTGGTCTATTTCCGTGTCATTAGCACTTATACAATCTAGCATTAATGAAGACATGCGCGCTGTTGACGCGGTTATTCGAAAATCATTGCACTCGGAAGTTGTGCTCATCAACCAAGTTGCAGACTACATTATCAATAGCGGCGGCAAACGCTTACGGCCTGCACTTGTTTTACTGTCTGCTGGCGTATTTGGAAAAATCGAAACACGTCATCATGAATTAGCTGCTGTCGTTGAATTTATCCACACCGCCACCTTATTGCATGATGATGTCGTAGACGAATCGTCGTTGCGTCGCGGTCGCGCGACTGCCAACACCTTGTTTGGCAACGCTGCCAGCGTACTCGTAGGAGATTTTGTATATTCACGCGCCTTTCAAATGATGGTCGGCGTTCAAAATATGCGCGTGATGGATATTTTGGCAGAAGCCACTAATATTATTGCAGAGGGCGAAGTGCTGCAGCTACTCAATATTAATGACGCTGATATTAGCGATGATGACTATTTACGTGTTATTCATTACAAAACAGCTAAATTATTTGAAGCCGCCACGCGTTTAGGCGCCGTTATTTGCCAAGCCTCTACTGACGATGAAAATGCAATGGCAGAATACGGTATGCGCTTAGGCACAGCATTTCAACTGATTGATGATGTTTTGGATTTAAGTGGCAATAGTGAAGATATTGGTAAGAACTTGGGTGATGATATTGCAGAGGGCAAACCAACCCTACCTTTGCTATACGCAATGCGTCATGGCGACAGCAAACAAAATCAATTAATTCGCAATGCGATTGAACAAGGTGGGCTAGAAGATTTTTCAGCCATCATACAAGCTGTAAAGCAAACTGGGGCGTTAGACTA
>JBEDFH010000140.1:0-2841 GCA_041175265.1 Pseudomonadota bacterium
TTAGAAGACCCTGGCATTTGGAACGACAATGAGCGTTCGCAAAAGCTTGGTAAAGAGCGTCGAGAGCTCGAGGCGCTTGTTAAAAATTTAGTGGATATTCATCAGGGTCTAAGCGACGCCACGGAGTTATTTGAAATGGCACGCGAAGAAAATGATGATGCAACGCTGCTCAGCATTGAGGCAGATAGCTTAAGTCTAGCGCAGCAAGTTGAAGCTTTAGAGTTTCGCCGTATGTTCTCTAACCCAATGGACCCCAATAACTGCTTTATGGATTTTCAATCAGGTAGTGGCGGAACTGAAGCGCAAGATTGGGCGTCAATGTTACTTCGCATGTACTTACGTTATTGCGAACGTAAGGGATTTAAAGTTGAAGTCATGGAAGAGTCCGAAGGTGATATTGCGGGTATTAAAAGTGCTTCCCTTAAAATCTCCGGTGAATATGCTTACGGTTTCTTGCGGACAGAGTCTGGGGTACATCGCTTAGTGCGTAAGTCACCATTTGACTCTGGCAATCGCCGCCATACTTCATTTGCTAGCGTACAAGTATTCCCTGAGATTGATGATTCTATTGAAGTGGATATCAATCCCGCTGATTTGAGAATTGATACTTATCGCGCAAGTGGTGCCGGTGGTCAGCACATTAACAAGACGGATTCGGCTGTGCGAATTACGCATATTCCAACGAATACTGTCGTGCAGTGTCAAAATGACAGATCGCAACATCGCAATAAAGCTGAAGCAATGAATATGCTTAAAGCGCAACTTTATGCACTGGAGTTGAATAAACGTAATGAAGAAAAACAAGCCTTAGAGGATGCTAAAACTGACATCGGCTGGGGACATCAAATTCGTAGTTATGTGCTAGACCAATCTCGTATTAAGGACTTACGGACGAGTGTTGAGGTTGGCAATACGCAAGGGGTGCTTGATGGCGACCTTGATCCATTTATATCTGAAAGTTTAAAGCAGGGAGTTTAGCGTGAGTGAACATTTAAATCCGCCATTACAAGACGAAAATCACGTGATTGCTGAGCGTCGTGAGAAGCTTAAAGCGATTCGTGAGAAGGGCGTTGCTTTCCCTAACGACTTTAAGCCAGAGCATTTTGCAGCCCCTTTGCATGCGCAATTTGGCGAGCAAGAAAATGAAACTTTAGATGCACAAGCTGTCATTGTAAAAGTCGCTGGACGTATGATGCTTAAGCGCGTCATGGGTAAGGCAAGTTTTGCGACCATACAAGATAAAACTGGCCGTGTTCAGTTATTCATCTCTAAAGATAATATTGGTGAAGAGCTTTACGACTCATTCAAGCATTGGGATTTGGGTGATATTGTTGCAGCCGTTGGGGTGGTTTTTAAAACTAAAACTGGCGAGCTTTCAATTAAAGTCAGCGAGCTACGTTTATTAACTAAATCGTTACGCCCGCTGCCTGAGAAATTTCATGGCTTGTCAGATCAAGAGACTAAGTATCGTCAGCGTTATGTTGATTTGATCGTTTCTGAAGAAACGCGTCATACCTTTATCGCACGTAGCAAGATCGTTTCAGCGATTCGTGGATTCATGTTGCAAAATGAATTCTTGGAGGTGGAAACACCTATGTTACATCCAATTCCAGGGGGTGCTTCTGCTAAGCCTTTTATCACTCACCATAACGCACTTGATATGCAAATGACTTTGCGTATTGCACCTGAGCTTTATCTTAAGCGTTTGATCGTTGGTGGTTTTGAGCGTGTGTTTGAAATTAACCGTAATTTCCGAAATGAAGGCGTTAGCGTAAGACACAATCCTGAATTCACCATGATGGAGTTCTACGCAACGTATACAGATTACAAATGGCTGATGGATTACACAGAAAACTGTATTCGTGCTGCCGCATTAGCTGCTTGTGGAACCGCCACAGTGCAATATCAAGGTCGCGAAGTTGACTTTAGTAAGCCTTTTCAACGTTTGACCATTGTTGGCGCAATTAAGAAATATGCACCGCAATACACAGACACACAATTAGCTGATGCTGATTTTATTCGCACTGAATTATTAAAATTTGGTGTCAAAGCTTTCGATCATGCAGGTTTGGGCGCATTGCAATTAGCCTTGTTTGAAGAAACGGCCGAGAGTCAGTTATGGGAACCAACTTATATTATTGATTACCCAGTTGAAGTATCACCATTAGCGCGTGCTTCAGATGCAAATCCAGAAATCACCGAGCGTTTTGAATTGTTCGTAACAGGTCGTGAAATTGCTAATGGCTTCTCTGAGCTTAACGATGCAGAAGACCAAGCAGCACGTTTCCATGCGCAGGTTGCAGCAAAAGAAGCTGGTGATGATGAAGCCATGTATTACGATGCGGACTTTATTCGTGCTTTAGAGTATGGCATGCCGCCGACAGGTGGTTGTGGTATTGGAATAGACCGTTTAGTGATGTTACTAACGGATAGCCCAAGTATTCGTGACGTGATTTTATTCCCGCATCTACGCAGAGAGTCTTAGCGCTAGATCAGTAGGCTGCTGGTGCTGATAATGCCTAGCAGCCCACTTGCGATAATCACTAGCAGTGTATTCATCTTGTATTTTTGTAATGCAATGAAAGCAAGGCCTGCAATCGTAAGGCTCAACCAATTAATGGTTAATTCTTCTACTTTCCACAAAGTATGATTGGCAAGCGTCATGCCTAAATTCAGAATTAAACCAACCACTGCGGCGGTAATGGCGGTGAGTGGTGCAATCAGTTTGCTTTGGTTTCTTGTATGTTCAATCACAGGAGTCCCTAAAAAAATCATCAAAAAACTAGGTAAAAAAGTAAATAAGGTAGCAATAAAAGCAACCGTTAAGCCCGAATGTAATGG
>JBEDFH010000141.1:0-3271 GCA_041175265.1 Pseudomonadota bacterium
ATACTCGGCCAAGAAGAACAGTGCGAACTTAAGAGATGACGACGTCGCTTGTAAACTCGCTCTAAAAAATATTGCTTTTCATCAATTTAAAGACCAAGTCTTATTTGAAAAAGATGAGGTGCTAACGCAACAGGGCAAACCTTATGGCGTCTTCACCCCTTACAAAAATGCACACTTAAAAAAACTCAACGACTTCTATTTAAAAGCTTACCCAGTCGATAGTTACATTAAGCATTTAGCACCTTGTTCAGCGCAAGAAATGCCAAGTTTAGAGAGCATGAGTTTTCAACGTACCAACCTTGCTCAGATGAAATTGCCTACAGGGATGTCTGGTGCAATCCATTTGTTTGAAGACTTCACGAATCGCATTCGCTCATATCAAGACACACGCAACTTTCCAGCGATCAAAGGTCCATCTTACTTATCGGTACACTTAAGATTTGGAACGATTTCGATTCGTCATTTAGCAAGAACGGCTTATCAAATTGGTGGCGCTGGCGCCGAGACATGGCTGAATGAACTGATTTGGCGAGATTTTTACTTTCAAATCCTACATCACAATCCAAAAGTGGCCGCAGGACATGCCTACAAAGCAGAGTTTGAAGCGATTGCATTTCCGAATAACAGCCATCTATTCAAAGCTTGGTGTGATGGAATGACCGGCTATCCTTTAATTGACGCAGCGATGCGTCAACTCAATCAAACAGGCTACATGCACAATCGCCTTCGTATGGTGGCAGCGAGCTTTTTAGTCAAGGACTTACTCATCGACTGGCGATGGGGTGAGCGTTATTTCGCAGAAAAGTTAATTGATTTTGATTTAAGTGCAAACAATGGCGGTTGGCAATGGGCCGCATCTACTGGCTGTGATGCACAGCCTTGGTTTAGGATTTTTAATCCAATCACGCAGTCAGAGAAATTTGACACTGCTGGTAAATTCATTCGGAAATATGTACCTGAATTAGCCAAATGTGAAGACAAAGAAATCCACGCACCTTGGTTAATACCGCCATTAAAACTACAAGCGATCAACATTGAAATCGGGAAGGATTATCCAGCCCCAGTTGTAGATCATGCAAATCAACGAGAACAAGCCTTAGCGTTATATAAGAATGCCTCTAACGCGGATAAATTAAAGACCGAAACAGTAGACAATCTAGGTGAGCTAAGTTAAAGTTCAGGCTAACTATTGATTTGCTTTCTTAAAAGCATTATTCGGGAAAACCCTATGCGCAGCAAAATTGTTAACCTTTTAACCAGCATGCTAATTGCAGTTGCCATTACTGGCTGTTCAACGGTATCCAACAAAGATCCATTGGAAGGTCTAAACCGCGGCATTTACAAATTTAATGACGTGGCTGACAAAGCAGTTTTCAAACCCGTTGCTGGCGCATATAAAGCTGTAACCCCGACACCAGTTCGTACGGGCGTCAATAACTTCTTCTCAAACCTCAATACCTTTGTTACGACAATCAACCAAGTATTGCAGTTTAAGTTCAGCAAAGCTGCTGAGAGTGCTGGCCGCTTTGTAGTAAACAGTACAGTTGGTATTCTTGGTTTTATCGATGTTGCTTCTAAAGATGGTATTAAAAAACACGATGAGGACTTTGGTCAGACCTTAGCACATTGGGGCATGGGCGATGGTCCATATTTAGTTCTTCCATTCTTAGGGCCAAGCACATTCAGAGATACAGGTGGCTTGGTTGTTGATTCTTTAGCATTCAATCCGATTGGCTATGTTGAGAACCCTAGATCTCGCAACGTTTTGATTGGTAGTAAATTTATCGACAAACGCGCAGAGCTTTTACCAGGGAGCGATTTACTCGACGAAGCAGCTTTAGATCCATATGCATTTATGCGCGATGCTTATTTCCAACGTCGTAAACATCAAATTAGCGATGGTGTAAGCAACGCAAGCGATGATGGTTTTGAAGCAGCAGAAGAACCTGCGAAATAAGCAGAAAAATAATTTGCATGATAAAAAAGCCCCTTTCGGGGCTTTTTTGTTAGTTATACCTTGCTAATCACCAGCAACCGTCATGTTTTCAATCAAGATAGAGCCCACCTGCTTCGAACCTTGAATCAAAACATCATTACCAATCGCTAAGATTTGATTCAACATGTCTTTCAAATTACCCGCAATTGTAATTTCTTCAACAGCATGAACGATTACGCCATTCTCAACCCAAAAGCCTGCAGCGCCTCGAGAATAGTCACCCGTCACCATATTAATGCCATGTCCCAATAATTCCGTTACTAACAACCCCGTACCCATCGTTTTAAGCATTGCGTTAAAGTCTAAATTGCTATGATTCACAATCAGGTTGTGATTACCTCCAGCATTTCCGGTACTCACCATGCCCAACTTACGCGCTGAATAACTAGACAACATATAACCTTGCAAAACACCATCTTTAACTAAAGTTCGGGGCTTCGTCGCAACACCTTCGTTATCAAAAGGACTACTTGCTAGGCCTCTTAATAAATGGGGCTTTTCTTCTATCGTAATAAAAGGTGACATCACTTGCTTACCAAGACTATCTAGTAAAAATGAAGACTTACGGTACAAGCTCCCACCGGATATCGCTGAGATTAAATGGGAAATAAGTCCTGATGACAAAGAAGCATCGAACATCACAGGCATCTGAGCTGTTTTAATCCGTCGACTATTTAGACGCTTAACCGTCCGCTCACCAGCTAAACGACCAACATAAGCTGCACTTTCGAGGTCTTCTGGTGCACGTGCGGAGGTATACCAATAGTCTCGCTGCATATTGTCATCGCCATCATCGGCAATCACAGGTATACCAATAGTCTCGCTGCATATTGTCATCGCCATCATCGGCAATCACCGAGCAGCTCAAGCCATGTCGAGAACTAGCATAACCACCATTAAATCCATTGGAATTGGCATAGGCGAACATACCCTCATAGGTGGAAACCGAAGCGCCTTCAGAGTTCGTGATGCGCGAATCAACAGCACGCGCAACGGACTCACACTCTTGCGCTAATTGAATCGCCTGATCAACAGTCAAATCCCAAGGATGATGTAGATCCAAATCAGGAATGTCCTTTGCCATCAAGGCTGGATCGGCCAAACCACAGAATTCATCTCGCGCAGTGTAGCGTGCGATATTACAGGCAGCTGCAACCGTATCATGCAAAGCCTGTGTTGATAGATCAGAGGTGCTCGCATGGCCTTTTTGTTGACCAAAATACACAGTCACTGAAACACCTTTATCACGATTGTATTCAATCGTTTCCGTTTCAT
>JBEDFH010000142.1:0-3120 GCA_041175265.1 Pseudomonadota bacterium
CATTTATGCTTGCGCCTGTTGCGATACCTTGCTTTTTGATTCCACAGAAAAGTTTGACTCAGGCACTGGTTGGCCATCATTCACCCAACCAATCAAAGAGAATGCCATCGCTTATTATTTGGATGACAGCCTAGATAGAAGCCGTATAGAAATTACTTGCAACACTTGTGATGCTCACTTGGGTCATGTTTTTCCAGATGGCCCAGCACCAAGTAAATTGAGATACTGCGTGAACGCGCTTTCTCTTCAACGAAAAACTTAAATAATTGCTGCTTTAAGCTTCTCGAGCGCAGTCAACACATTCGCTTGAGAAGTGCCGATATTCATGCGCATAAAGCCCTCTCCACCTTTTCCAAATAACCGACCTGGCGACATCGCCAATTTAGCTTCATTCAGAAAAAATGCCTCTAATTCAGAAAAAATGCCTCTAATTGCTTACTTTCAAGGTTGAGTTGTCGGCAGTCCAACCAAAGCAAATAAGTCCCTTGCGCTGGCGCCACAGTAATTTTGGGTATGTGCTCTTTAAGGTAACTAGATACCATATCGCGAGTTTCTTGAAGGTAACGCATTAAATCCGCAAGCCATTCATGACCATGACGATATGCCGCTTCAAAAGCCACTAAACTAAAAGGATTAGCAACTGACACGCCTGCTTTACGTAATTGCAATTCAATGGCTTTACGTGAAGGCGCATGTGGCACTATCAATGCTGATAGGCCAAGCCCAGGAATGTTGAATGTCTTACTTGGCGCAACGGCTGTAATCACGTTCTCTTGAGCACCATCCATTTTTCCCATAACATAATGTTTAGCATCGGCATAAACCAAGTCGGCATGTATTTCATCCACTAGGATAAAAAGTCCATACTGTTTAGCAATGGCCAACAATCGCTCTAATTCGTTTTGCCGCCACACACGCCCGACTGGATTATGCGGTGAACATAGAATTAAAATCTTAGCTTGCTTCGCGCATGACTCAAAGTGAGCAAAATCAATCTCGTAGCGCAAATCGCCAAATTGATCTAAATGCAAAACCAATGGATTTTCAAGTAATCTACGACCTGTATTTTCTGCAATCGATAAAAATGGAAAATAAACAGGTGGCTGAATAATGACACCATCTTTTTCTTGTGTAAGTGCCGTGACAACAGTCGTTAAACAAGGCACAACACCTGGCGTCAAGACTATCCAATCACGCTCAATCTTCCAGTCGTGCTGAACAAACATCCAGTCTTTAAGCGATTCGTATAAGGAATCTGGGACCATGCTATAACCATATATAGGATGCAGCGCTCTTCGCTGTAGCGCTTGACTGACGGCCTCTGGGACTGAAAAATCCATATCAGCCACCCACATCGCCTGCACATCATTCACGCCAAAAGTTTCAAGCAAGCCATCATGCTTTAATGACAAGCTTCCTTCACGTGCAATTAAGTGATCAAAACTAGCGGTCACCGAACACGCTTCCAAAAAGTGACTTCAGATAGGGTATGTTGGAATTTATGTTGCGTTTCACGAATCACAAATGGCACTTTCATAGGCGCTTTCACGAGATCAAAGTGTGCACTTAAAACCGTTTTCAATCCATCCAGAGTGGTCACGTTCTCACCATCTTTTTTGAAGCCACCTAACCATTCTTCACGAGGCGTGTGTTCTTCTAACCAAGTATAAGGAGAGGTAATCATCAATACCCCACCCAAATTAAGTCTTTCATGTATCGCTTTTAAAAACTGACGGGGACTATACAAACGATCAATAAGATTTGCAGCCATGATCAAATCATAGCCTGTGAAATTGGGTTTCAGATTACAAGCGTCACCTTGCCAAAACTCTACCTTATGTGCCACATCTTCCAAACCAAGAGACGCTAAAGTGCGCTCTTGATAACTCACCAAGTCACCCTCTGTGGTCATGGTATATCTCACCACACCCTGCTGTGCCAGTTTAAGGGCTAGGCCAATAAAACGCGCTGAAAAATCAATCCCAGTGACGTGATCAAAATGCTTTGCCAACTCAAAACTCGCACGCCCAGTCGCACAACCAAGATCCAAAGCTGTTTTAAGTGGCTGATTTTGCATTACCTCAATCGCTAAATCACTCAAAGCTTTCGGAAAGTTAGGCACATCGTAATAAGTGTCGCCATAATGAAACTCAGCGTATTCAGAAAGCTGCTTGTCATTTTCATAGTGTGAAGAATGATCTTCAATAGGTGTATCAGTCACAATATATCGAAACCCCGCATGTTGAAAAAAGTGTCGTCTAAAGGCGTATCTCGAACTCTTCAGAGCCTCGTTGCCTGTTGAGATCCAAGAGCCACCTTTTATTAAGTTATGCCTACCGTCATAAGTCGGTGTTGTAAAATCATCGTAAATTGGATGCACTTTAAAGCCATCAAATGGAAAAATTGGGGTTTCAGTCCACTGCCAAACGTTGCCAACCACATCAAACAAATCACCATGGGCGAACTGATTGACAGGACATGAAGACGCATAACCATCTAAAAACAAATTAGCATGATGACCTGCTGAAATTGATTCATCTGATAAACCGGCATACGCATAGATGCTATACCACTCAGCTTCTGTAGGAAGGCGAATAGAAAGTCCTTGCTGCTCCGATTTCCAATGACAAAAAGCCTTAGCCTCATGGTAATTCACTTCAGCAGGCCAACTCCATGGCATATCAATTTCCTCTGCCATCAAACGAAGTTTCCATGTATCACCGTGTTTCACCCAAAAAGTAGGATGTGTCGCTTTTGAATATTGACGCCAAGCCAGCCCCTCTTCTAGCCAATAAGCATCATTACCATAGCCACCTGCATCCACAAAGTCGAAAAACTCTAGATTGGAACACAAGTATTTAGCCGCTTTAAATGCCGAACAATCTTTTGCGAAATTTCCATACTCATTATCCCAACCATAGCTTGCATCGTTCTTGCCAAGCATGATTTTGCGGGGAGGAATCTCAACTAAGGTATTAACTGGTGGCTCGGATTGCTGATCAGGGCAAATAGGCCAATCTAATGAAGGTTTGACATACTTTAAGTCATGTTGACGGATTAATACCGAACTGGTTTCAAGGTGTATACGCTCATGCTCTATCCCCATCAAAATTACCCACC
>JBEDFH010000143.1:0-4215 GCA_041175265.1 Pseudomonadota bacterium
AATATTGTTTTAATAACAAATTGTTCTTAATATATACCTATTAGTTATAAAGAAGAGATGTCATGAAATTACATCAATTACGATACGTACGTGAAGTGGTTAAGCAGGGGCTTAATATTTCGATGGCGGCAGATGCGCTGCACACTTCTCAGCCTGGCGTTAGTAAGCAAATTCAATTGCTTGAGCAGGAGCTCAATCTGCAGATTTTTCAGCGCAGTGGTAAGCGTCTAACAGGTATTACTGAGCCTGGTAAGAATATTGTTGAATTGGCGGAGCGTGTCATTCGCGATATGGAAAATATTAAGCTTATTGGGGATGAATTTAGTCACGAAGATGTTGGTACGTTAACCATTGCCACAACGCATACCCAAGCTCGATACAGGTTGCCAGGGGCTGTAAAAGCTTTCATGCAAAAGTATCCGCAGGTTAAGTTAAATATCCATCAAGGCAATCCTACACAAGTAGCAGAGCAGGTTGAAAGTGGTGAAGCTGACATTGGTATTGCAACGGAAGCAATCAGTCATTATGAAAAAGTTTTGTGTTTGCCTGCTTACCAATGGAACCGTTGTGTTGTTGTGCCGCATGGACATCCTCTCCTTGATAATTTGCCTTTAACACTTAAAAAGCTTACTCAATACCCATTGATTACCTATGATTTTGCTTTCACTGGGGGTTCTTTGGTGAGTAGTGTGTTTGAAAAAGAGGGTTTGACGCCTAATGTGGTGCTGACGGCGATTGATGCTGACGTTATTAAAACTTATGTTGGCTTGGGGTTAGGAGTTGGGTTGCTCGCAGCAATGGCTTATGACGATGAGCGTGATACTAATTTGGTGGCCATTGATGCGAGCAACTTGTTTCCTTCAAGTACCACATTTGTAGGGATTAGGCGTGATGCCTATCTACGTAAGTTTGCTTATGAATTTATTGAGCTGCTAGCTCCGCATTTTGATCGCAATGCCGTTAACGATGCCTTGAAGCGTTAAGTTGTCATGCTAATGATGTGAAATCTTAGTTTTTAAGTTATAATTTGCGGCTAAATTTTTTGTACTTGTCGGTCATTTTTTAAAGTATTTATTCGGAGAGCGCTATGGCTAATTTATTAGAACAATTGAAGTCTATGACCACTATCGTGGCTGACACTGGTGATGTTGATGCGATTAAAAGTGTAAAACCTTTTGATGCAACAACTAATCCATCTTTGGTATTAAAAGCAAGCCAATTGCCACAATACGCACCATTAATTGATGCTGCAATTGCTTATGCAAAAGCACAAGGTGGCTCTAAAGAGCAGCAAATCGACAATGCGGCTGACAAGTTAGCTGTGTTAATTGGTACGGAAATCACTAAAGTGGTTCCAGGTCGTATTTCAACAGAAGTTGATGCACGTTTATCTTTTAATATTGAAAAGATGGTTGCTAAGGGCCGTAAGTTAATCGCTTTATATCAAGAGTCTGGCGTTAGCAAAGACCGCGTGTTGATTAAATTAGCTTCAACATGGGAAGGTATCAAAGCAGGTGAGATTCTTGAAAAAGAAGGCATCCAATGTAACCTCACATTGTTATTTGGTTTTGGCCAAGCGCGCGCTTGTGCAGAGGCTGGCGTATTCCTAATTTCACCATTCGTTGGTCGTATCTTAGATTGGTACAAAGCTAAGAACCCAGGTACAGAGTACACACAAGAAACAGATCCAGGTGTTGTTTCAGTTCGTGCGATCTATCAATACTACAAAGAACACGGCTACAAAACTGTTGTGATGGGTGCTTCATTCCGTAATACAGGTGAGTTGATTGCTTTGGCTGGTTGTGATCGTTTAACTGTTTCACCTAACTTATTACAAGATTTGGCTGCAACAGAAGGTACTTTAGTTCAAGTATTGAAAGATGGCGGCGCAAATAAAACGCCTCCAGCGAAATTAACTGAAGAAGAATTCCGTTTCGCATTAAATGAAGATCCAATGGCAACTGAAAAACTTGCGGAAGGTATCCGTGGTTTCGTTGTTGACCAAAATAAATTGGAAGTTGCTTTAGCAGCTAAACTATAAGTCGGCTGAAGCGCCTAACCTTTGTTGGTTGGGTGCTTCTTACGTTGACATCAATCATGTTTGCGCTATAAGATAGCGGCAGATTCGATCATGGAATTTAAAGTTTTAAGTAGTATTTAGCAGTAGTTATCCCCTTAATAAATTGGAGAAAAGTATCATGGCATTAACACAAATGGCATTAGACTCATTAGATTTTGACGCAACAGTTGCTTTAGCAACTACAGTTGCTCCACACGTTGACATTCTTGAAATTGGTACACCATGCATCAAGCACAACGGTATCAAATTGCTTGAAACATTACGCGCTAAATTCCCTAAGAACCAAATCTTAGTTGACTTGAAAACTATGGATGCTGGTTTCTACGAAGCTGAGCCATTCTACAAAGCTGGTGCTGACATCTGTACAGTTCTTGGTTGTGCTGATATCGGTACTATCAAAGGTGTAATCGATGTTGCTAACAAATACGGCAAAAAAGCTCAAGTTGACTTGATCAACGTTGCTGACAAAGAAGCTCGTACTAAAGAAGTTGCTAAACTAGGCGCGCACATCATTGGTGTTCACACTGGTCTTGACCAACAAGCTGCTGGCCAAACACCATTCGTTGACTTAGCAATGGTTGCTGGTTTGAAATTAGGTTTAGAAATCTCTGTTGCTGGTGGCGTTAAAGCTGCTACAACTGCACAAGTACGTGATGCTGGCGCGACAATCATTGTTGCTGGTGCTGCGATCTACGGTGCTGCTGATGCTGCTGATCCTGCTGCTTCTGCTGCAGAAATCACTGCAATCGCTCACGCTTAATTAGCGATAAATTCTGAGCTGATTTAATTGGCTAAGAGTTTATAGAGTATAAAAATCCCGACACAGTAATGCGTCGGGATTTTTTTTGGTAATATCTGAATTTGCAGGCAATACAATTAATTAAGGAAATATCATGGATCATCAAAAACTTATCTTAGATAAATTAACAGGCATTTTGGCTGTGACTGATAACAAATCAGCGCAACTTTTAGATTTGGTTGAAAAAGCAGGCCGTACATTCATTGGTGGTGCTGGCCGTTCATTATTGGTTTCACGTTTCTTCGCGATGCGCTTAGTGCACGCTGGTTACAACGTAAACATGATTGGTGAAGTTGTAACACCTGCGATTAAGTCTGGTGACTTATTGGTATTGGTGTCAGGTTCTGGCGGCACAGAAACATTATTGCCATTTGTTAAAAAAGCAAAATCTGTAGGCGCTAAATTAGTTGTGATTTCTATGAAGAAATCATCGCCAATGGCAGATGTGGCTGATTTAGTGATTCAAATTGGTCAAGATGACAGCTTCCCATTAACTAAGGGTATGCCAATGGGTTCACAATTTGAACTTTCAACATTGATATTCTTGGAAGCAGCGATTTCCGAATTGATTCATGCTAAAGGTTTAACTGAAGAAGGTATGCGTGCTATTCACGCAAACTTAGAGTAATGCTTCATTAGCCAATAAAAAAGCCCGCAAATTGCGGGCTTTTTTATTGTTACTCATTTGTAAAATACTATAAATATCAAAGAGACCCTTATAAATCTGATGTTTTTTGTGGGATAATGACTGCGAATTTTTAGCTTAAGGTTCAACAGACCTTGAGTATTTGTAGAGCGTCGCTAATCAAGTGGCGCTAGTTTGTTTCTTCGGAAACTTGATATTTGGAGAGTAAATATGGCTGTTATTGATCGTGTTTTAGTTGGCGAAGCGTTGGTAATTGAAGAGCGTCCGGATCACAGTGGTTTGGATTTGTTTAACGTTGCTCACATTGATTTGATTTTAGGGCCACGTGGCAGCGCTGCTGAAGATGCTTTCTGCCGTACTTTAACAGACCAAAAACAAGGCGTTAACGGCCTATTGGCAATTGTTGCACCTAACATGATGGTTAAGCCAGCAACTGTAATGTTCAATAAAGTAACGATTAAAAATGGTCGTCAAGCTGTTCAAATGTTTGGCCCAGCACAACGCGGTGTTGCGATGGCGGTGATGGATTGTGTTGCTGACGGTACGATTCCTCAAGATGAAGCAGACAACATTTTCATCTGCGTAGGCGTGTTTATTGACAGCCATGCTGATATCGATGAGCGTATTCAAGACTGGAACTACAAGGCAACTAAACAAGCTTTGAAAAATGCGATTGCACGTGAGCCTAAA
>JBEDFH010000144.1:0-2786 GCA_041175265.1 Pseudomonadota bacterium
TTTTGATCATATTCATACTACACACTTAAAAGAAAAACCAATTCGTCTAGTGGGTGACTCAGGTGAATATACTTGCGATGCTTTAATTATTGCCACTGGCGCTTCAGCCAAATACCTAGGCATTCCATCAGAAGAAAAATTCTCAGGCAAAGGCGTTTCTGCTTGTGCAACTTGTGATGGATTTTTCTACAGAAATCAAGAAGTCGCTGTCATTGGTGGTGGCAATACTGCGGTTGAAGAAGCACTCTACCTAGCCAACATTGCAAGCAAGGTCACGCTAGTTCATAGACGCGATAAATTTAAAGCAGAAGCCATTCTTATCGACAAGCTCATGGAACGTGTTAAAGAAGGAAAGATCGTTTTAGAGGTTTTCTCCACGCTTGATGAAGTATTAGGTGACGACATGGGCGTGACTGGAATGCGTATTAAGGACGTTGAAACTGGGGCTACTAAAGATATCGAATTACGCGGTGTATTTATTGCAATCGGCCACAAACCAAATACAGACATTTTTGAAGGCCAGCTAGAAATGGAAGGTGGCTATATCGTGACACATACTGGTCGCCAAGGTAATTTCACTGCAACCAACATTCCTGGCGTTTTTGCAGCGGGTGACGTACAAGACCACATTTATCGCCAAGCGGTTACTAGTGCTGGCACAGGCTGTATGGCTGCTTTGGATGCAGAACGTTATTTAACAAGTTTAAAATAGAATTAAAGAAATCATTGTTGAACGCCGCCTTAGATCATGAACAGCGATTCAAGAATCAAAAATATCGAGCAAGCGAAACTGCTGATTAAGGCGCAGCAGCTTGAGAAGCTCGAAAAAGAAAAAGCAGAAAAACTAAAGGCTGAACTAGCTCAACAGCAAAAAACTGAAGATCTATTCTTGGCCGCAGTAAAAAACGCACGACCTCTAAATACTAATCGCATCCATCACGAACCCTCAAAACCTAAACCCATTCCCCAGCAATTCATTCGTGATGAAAAACAAGCGCTAAGAGATTCTTTAAGTGACGGTTATATTCCTGCACACGAATTAGAGAGTGGAGAAGAACTACTCTATTTACGCGAAGGCCAATCACCTTCCGTCCTCAGCAAACTCAGGCGAGGCCACTGGGTTGTTCAAGCAAATTTAGACTTGCACGGCCTCATCAGCGATGAAGCACGCACCCAAGTGGCTGAGTTTCTTGCAGGATGTAAAAAACGTGGTATCCGTTGCGTGCGAATTGTTCATGGCAAAGGCCTAGGCTCAAGAAATCGGGAACCTATACTCAAGCATAAAGTTAGGAATTGGCTAATTCAGAAAGACGAAGTGATTGCTTATGCCCAAGCGAGAGCAACAGATGGTGGAAGTGGTGCAGTGATTGTTTTACTTAAGGCTTAGCTCTTTTTCGCAAGCAGACATACTGCTTGGGCTGCAATACCCTCACCCCTACCCTCAAACCCAAGCATTTCAGTTGTAGTCGCTTTGATGTTGATACGATCAACAGGCACATCGCAATCGCTAGCAATATTTAAGCGCATTTCATCAATATGGGGTGCCATCTTAGGTGCTTGCGCAATAATCGTTGCATCTAGATTGCTTAATCGATAGCCCAGATGATGCAAAAGCTCAATTACTGTTCGCAATAAAGCTCTGGAGTCTGCACCTTTGTATTGCGGATCATTGTCAGGGAAATGCTTACCAATATCCCCAAGACCTGCCGCACCAAGCATCGCATCACAAATCGCATGCAAAAGCACATCCGCATCTGAGTGACCATCAAGTCCTTTATCAAAAGGAATATTCACACCACCAATAATACATTGCCGACCTTCAACTAAACGATGGACATCGTACCCTTGACCAATTCTTATCATGATTGATGCTCCGAATGCTTATTCATATCAACAGCTAATATTGCTTCAGCTAAAAGTAGATCTTGCGGATAGGTGATTTTAAGATTACGTAATTCACCTGCAACTAATTTAGGGCTCAGTCCCAAAAACTCGATTGCCTGAGCCTCGTCTGTAGGTTGCTGATGACTTGCTTGAGCGTTTATTAATGCACGCTTTAAAAGCCCATATTGAAACATCTGTGGCGTTTGTGCTTGCCACAAATCTTCACGAGACTCTGTCTTTTCCACACGCTGACTAGCATCAGCACGCTTTAAAGTATCTGCTAGAGGAATGGCTAACAAACCACCAACAACATCGTCTTGCAAGGCATCTAATAACTTACTCAACAAGGCATCAGTCAAACCAGGTCTAGCAGCATCATGCACCAAGACCCAATCATTTTCATCTGCATCAATCTCTTCCAGGGTATTTAAAACAGTTTGCGCACGCGTATCTCCACCAGTTCGCAACACATTTAATTTGGGGTTATTTGATAGTTGATGAGACCAAACTTCATCTTGGGGGTGAAGTGCTAAATGTACATAATCAATTTTGGTATTGGCGTAAAAAACATCCAAGCACCAAGTAATTAAAGGACGCGATAATAAAGGTAAATACTGCTTTGGGATTTCTGAATGCATTCTGCTGCCAGAGCCTGCAGCAGGGATAATGACGTGAAATTTTGCCATGTTTTTTATCTGAAATGGCGGCTTGATTAATTAAGCAAGTAGCGCGCTATGTTCATTAATCGCCTCTTTCACGATCGCTTCCAAACCCTCACCTTGATGTTGCTTCACATGCTCAATTAACTGCAAACGCATTTGTAAGGCCCAAAAACGTTTGATATGCATCACGATATCTTTCTTAGCTTGATCCGCATCAGGATAAGATTTGAAAAACGTCCC
>JBEDFH010000145.1:0-3049 GCA_041175265.1 Pseudomonadota bacterium
CGCAGGCCACGCAGGGCCACAGCACAGGCGGTGGCGCCGTCGCAGTCGTAGTCGGCAACCACGCAAAGTTTTTTGTTCGCGGCCCTAGTGCTTTTGCTAGGCTGATTATGTTTGCTACGCTCTCATTATTGTTAATTGCTTCTGATGCCCGTTTTAGCTATCTAAGCGAAGTGCGTCAAAGCGCCGTAAGTCTTCTTTCCCCTTTTCAATGGCTGGCGAATCGCCCAGTTGTTTTGTACAACGACCTCTCTGATTTTTTTACTTCTCAGGCCAATCTGCGCGCGGAAGTAAAACGCTTAAATTCACAAAATTGAAAACCTTGCAGGCTGAGAATGAACATTTGCGTTCTTTGTTTGATGCTTCAAAAACAACAGTTCGTCCAACTAAGATGGCAGAAATTATGCACTTAGGATCAGATCCTTTTACACATAAGGTGATTGTGAATATTGGCGCTGATAAGGATGTGCAGGCAGGTCAGGCTGTGGTTGATGCCGCTGGCATTTTAGGACAAGTCACTCGGGTTTATCCTCACACGAGTGAAGTCACTTTGTTAACCGATCATGATTTATCAATCCCTGTTCAAGTCGAACGTAGCGGTTTACGTGCGATTGCTTTTGGAAGCGGAAGAGACTACGGCGTAAACCTTCCGTATCTGCCTGCTAACGTTGATATTAAAGTGGGCGATCGTCTTGTGACTTCTGGTATTGATGGGGTTTATCCTCAAGGACTTGGGGTTGCAAAAGTGACTAGCGTTAAAGTGTCTGCCGGATCTCCTTTTGCGACTATTGTTGCGTTTCCAATTGCCGGTGCTCAGAATTTCCGGCAGGTGCTTTTGTTGGATTTAGATCACAAAACTGCGGTGAATGAAGAGGTCTCAAAAGTTCGCGAAGAAGAGCAGCTAAACAAGGCTTCTAAAGGAAATAAAACTAATCAAGGCGTGAAGAAAAATGCCAGTCATTAAACGCAGAATGATCTATGCCTCTTTATTGATGGCGCTAGTTCTACAACTTTTCCCATGGTCTGGTTGGGGTTTGTATTTGCGCCCAGATTTTGTGTTGTTGGCCTTGCTTTTTTGGATGTTGCGCGCACCTCAGTATTGTAATATTGGACTTGCATGGTTTGCTGGGTTGGCAATTGATTTAGCTAGTGGAAGTTTATTTGGCCAGAATGCATTGGCATATGCGATTACTGCATTCTTTGCAGTTGTGTATCAGCGCCGATTGATTTTGTTTACAGATTTGCAGCAAACAAGTTATGTATTTTTATTGCTTCTTATAAATCAATTCACACTGTTTTTATTGAAGCTTTTTGCTGGCGCAGAGAGTCCTGGCTACTATTACTTCCTGTCATGCATTAGTAGCATTTTGCTTTGGCATTTTGTTATCGTTCGATTATTTTCACCTCGTGGTAGACATTAATTTTTACTATGTCATTGCAACGTGAACTTAGAAATCACTCCCTAGAACATCATCACTTCCAGTTACGCTTAAGTGTTGCTGGTTCTATTGTTTTATTTTGTTTTGCAGTTCTACTATTCCGATTTTTCTTTTTGCAAATTGGTAAATACGACTACTTCCAAACGCTGGCAGAAAACAATCGTATTTCGCTCGTTCCAACAGTTCCAAATCGTGGGCTAATTCTAGATCGGAATGGTGTTGTACTCGCACATAATTTCTTTGTATATACCTTGGAAATTACCCCATCAAAAGCAGGCAACGTTGAAGATACGATAAATCGTATTAGCCAAATGATGGAAGTGAGCAATGAAGATCGTAAGCAATTTAAAAAGCTCAGAGCGCAGACGCATAATTTTGAAAGTGTTCCAATTCGTACGCATTTAACGGAAGAGGAAGCGGCTAAATTTGCAGTGAATCGCTATCAATTCCCGGGTGTGGAAATTAGGTCTCGTTTGTTTAGAAGCTATCCCCAAAATAATTTGGGTTCTCACATGATTGGTTATATTGGCCGTATCAACGAAAATGATATTAAAAATTTAGAGGCATCCGGAGATCTTGGAAATTACAAAGGTTCAGACCATATTGGTAAGGGTGGTATTGAACAATTTTACGAGCCGGTTTTGCATGGACAAACCGGATTTCAGCAGGTCGAAGTAGACGCGGATGGTCAGGCTGTTCGGGTTTTATCGAGTACCGCACCCGTCCCTGGCGATAATTTAGTTCTGTCGGTGGATTCAAAAATTCAAGAGATTGCTGAAAAAGCTTTTGGCAATCGCCGCGGTGCTTTGGTGGCTATCAATCCTAAAAATGGCGAGGTTTTAGCTTACGTCAGCATGCCTACTTTTGATCCTAATTTATTTGTCGATGGGATTGATGCTGAAACTTGGAAATCGTTAAATGGTTCTTTGGATCGACCTTTAATTAATCGTCCTATTCGAGGTATTTATCCGCCAGGTTCAACGTTTAAACCTTTCGTGGCCATGGCTGGTTTGGAAGATGGTAAACGTCATCCACCATTTAGTTTAAGTGATCCAGGTTTTTATACGCTTGCAGGTAGTTCACACCGTTATCGCGACTGGAAGCCAGATGGACATGGACAAGTTGATATTCAGCGGGCGATTACTGTTTCATGTGATACTTTTTTCTATGGCCTAGCTTTAGATTTGGGTATTGAAAAACTCACTGGCTTTGTGAGCCACTTTGGCTTTGGTAAAAAAACGGGTATTGACTTAACGGGTGAAATTGGTGGCTTGTTACCGACGCCTGATTGGAAGTATCGACGTTGGAAACAGAAGTGGTATCCAGGCGAAACCGTGATTGTCGGTATTGGTCAGGGTTACACTTTGGTAACGCCTATGCAATTGGCACAAGCGACAGCAGTGATCGCAAATAATGGCGTGGCAATGCGTCCACATTTGGTTTCTGCAATTCAGAAAAATAATGGCAATGGCGGAACATTTAATATACCGCCGATGAAGCAAGATGAGATTAGCTTGGACCCTGCCAATGTTGCTTTGGTTAGAGCCGGTATGGTTGATGTAACCAGGCCAGGTGGGACTGCTGCAAGTGTAGGCGCTGGCGCTGGATATGAT
>JBEDFH010000146.1:0-2742 GCA_041175265.1 Pseudomonadota bacterium
ACTTTAAGAAGGGCTCCCACGCGATCAAGGCCAAGAACAACATCTTCATCTCTATCCCAGAGCGCTGCTAATAAGAGGTTTCCGACAGCATGACCATTGAGCGGACCTTCGCTGGTAAATCTGTACTGCATGATCTCTGCCCAATCGCGACCCCATGCATCATCGGCACAGAGAGCGGCAAGTGCCATTCGCAAATCTCCAGGAGGCATGATGGGAAACTCTTCACGTAGACGACCACTGGAGCCACCATTATCTGCAACGGTGACCACAGCGGTTATATTTTCGGTCACTGAACGCAAAGCTGTAAGTGTTGCCGCCAAACCATGTCCACCGCCGAGTGCGACGACTTTTGGTTGGGAGATCATTCACGACCTACATCACGATGAGTGGCATGTGCGGAGACTTCGTAATCTTCGTGTGCTCGATTGAGTTGGGAAGCGATCTCGCGAGCGATAGAGACAGAGCGATGCTTTCCACCAGTACAACCGATTGCAATCGTGACGTACTTCTTACCTTCGCGCAAATAACCCGGAATCATCTTTTCAACAACATCTACATAGGCTTTGACGAAATCTGTTACGCCCTCGCTTGCAAGTACATGGTGGAAGACTGCATCATCGAGACCGGACTTTGGTCGGAGCTCTGGCACCCAATGAGGATTTGGAATGAATCGACAATCCAAGACGAGATCTGCATCCACTGGAATTCCGTACTTGTAACCGAATGAGAGGACATTCACCCGAAGCGCCTTCACCATTCCAGCGGCGAAGATCTCTGCGGTGCGCTTCTCTAATTGGTGAACATTGAGGTTTGAGGTATCGATTACGACATCTGCTTGAGCTCGAAGATCTTCAAGTTTTGCTCGCTCGCGTTCGATTCCGTCAACAATGCGATCGGCAGATTGGAGCGGATGTGGACGACGAGTTGACTCAAATCGCTGCACTCACTAGTGCGCAAATAGGTGCATTAACTGTTGATCAAATCATTGTTCTGGATACAAATCAGATTAGTGCAATAGAGTCACGTGACATATCTGGCTTAACCACTACCCAGATCGCTACGATGGATAGTGTGCAGTTGTCGTCATTTACGACTTTCCAAATTGGCGCGATGAACACAGCGCAGATTTTGGTAATGACTCCGCAAGATATCGTAGGATTAACCACGGTTCAAATTGCAGGATTAAATAGTGCACAGGTCAGAGCATTGACTTCATTCCAAGTTTTCCATATCGGAACGCATGTTTCAGGGAGTTTTGGTAATGACCCCATCTCCCTATAAGAGATACCTGGTCCATGATAATCAGAGCCTATAGAGGCCAGAAATTCATAATCACCTGCGATTCTTGCAAATTTTAAAGATTGTTCGGTTGTATGGCTTCCTGAAATAACTTCAATTCCTTGACCGCCTAATTCTTTAAATTCGTTTAAAAATGCCAAAAGATTATTTTTACCTAAATCATATCGCGCTGGATGAGCAATAGCTGCAATACCACCACTTTCATGAATCCATGTGAGTGCATTTTCTAAATTCGTCCATGTGTGTTCAATAAAGCCTGGCTTACCTTTGACGAGATAATTTTTAAATACTGCTCTCACATCTTTAGCATGCCCCGTGTCAACTAAGAATCTTGCAAAATGTGTACGACCTAAAATACCTGATTTTGCATATTTTAGAGCACCTTCTAGACTGCCATTGATACCTATCTGATCAAGTGCATACGCCATTTGTTTCGCTCTTTCAAAACGCCCATCTCGAATAGAAGAAAGTCCTTGTAATAAGGTTTTGTTTTCTGAGTCCACATTTAATCCAACAATATGAATCGTGGCTCTTTTCCATGTCACTGAAATTTCAACGCCATGAATTAAATGCATGCCCAATAGTTTTGCTTCTGAAGTTGCTTCCTTTAAACCATCCACATCATCATGATCGGTTAAAGAAAGAACTTTGATACCTTTAGAATGTGCGTGCCGAACAAGTGCAGTTGGGCTTAATAATCCATCAGATATAGTAGAATGTGAATGAAGATCAATCATGAGTATTAGGTGCTTCAATATGAACTACCATAGTATCAGATAGTCTAGACCAAAGATAATTTACAAAAGCCTTGAGGTGATTTTACAAATGAAATTTCTATTTGATCTCTTTCCTGTCATTCTTTTTTTTATTGCGTATAAATTTTCAGACATCTATACAGCAACATTAGTCGTTATTGCTGCCACGTTTTTTCAAGTGATCTATAGCAAGCTCATCCATAAAAGAGTGGATAAATTGCTTATATTTAATGCCGTATTAATAAGCATCTTAGGTGGTACAACTTTATGGCTTCATGATGCAAATTTCATTAAATGGAAACCCAGTATTTTGTATTGGTTATTATAAGGCACAATTTTATTTTTTCATTTTTTCAAGAAAAAAAATCTTGTTAAAAATCTCATGGGTGAACAAATTCAATTAAATGAAAAAACTTGGAATCAAATTAATATGACTTCTGCAGTATTTTTTGCAAGCTTAGGTATGCTTAATCTCTATGTTGCTTTTAATTTTTCAGAGAGTGTCTGGGTAAATTTTAAATTATTCGGTATCACAGGATTAATCATTTGCTATGACATATTGATTGGTGTTTTGGCATCAAGGGCCAATCACAAGTAATATGTTTTACGCCATCATCGATAAAGATCAGCAAAATAGCCTCGATCAAAGATTGGTTCAAAGACCAGCACATTTAGCGCGTATTAAAAT
>JBEDFH010000147.1:0-2720 GCA_041175265.1 Pseudomonadota bacterium
TTAAACTCAGTGAAATAATTGCACGTCTTGGTGGGGTTTTAGTCGGTGAAGATATTGCTGTACATCGTGTTTCTTCAGTGGCTAATGCCCAAGCTGGACATGTTAGTTTTCTGACGGAATCTAAATATCGTGCTGCTTTAGCAACAACTAAAGCTAGCGCAATTATTTTATCTGCTGAAAATCAACATCTCACTGAATTGCCAAGGATTGTAACTGATAATCCTTATGCTTATTTTGCAAAAGTTTCCGCGCTATTAAATCCTACTTCAGAAGTGACCCCGGGAATTGCCGCTAGTGCAGTCATTCATTCTACAGCGCAAGTACCTGCTAGTTGTAGTATTGGACCGAATGTTGTGATTGAGGCGAATGTCGAGCTGGGCGAGGGTGTTGTCATTGGGCCATCATCTGTTGTGGGTGAGGGTGCATCAATTGCCGCTGGTTCCAGACTTCAATCAAATGTGGTGATATATCATGGATGTCAAATAGGCAGATCTTGTCATATTGCATCTGGAACAGTGATTGGTGCGGATGGTTTTGGTTACGCAAACCAATCTGGTGTTTGGGTTAAGATTCCCCAAGTTGGAAGAGTAATTATTGGTAATTATGTTGATATTGGTGCCAATTCAACAATAGATCGTGGTGCATTAGATGATACGATTATTGAAGATGGCGTCAAGTTAGATAACTTAATACAAGTCGGGCACAACTGCATTATCGGAGAGCATACAGTTATTGCTGGCTGTGTAGGGATTGCTGGAAGTGCTAAAATTGGCAAGCGTTGTAAAATTGGCGGTGCAGCAATGATACTTGGCCACTTAGAAATTGCTGATGATGTGACGGTTTCCCCGGGCAGTATGATTACCAGATCTTTAAATAAATCAGATACCTATACTGCATTAATGCCATTTCAATCACATGCTGAGTGGTTAAAAACAGCTGCTAATTTACGACATTTGGGTGATTTGACTGATCGTATTAAGCAATTAGAAAAACAAGTGGCCTCATTCGCTGCCGCTAAGAATATTAATAGTTAAAGAAAGTACAAAAATGAGTGATAACGTAACTACAAGTATGGATATCCATGAAATATTGGATCATTTACCGCATCGTTATCCATTTATGTTGGTAGACCGGGTATTGTCTTTAGAGGTTGGTAAAGAAATTGTTGCGGTTAAAAATGTCAGTATGAATGAGCCGTTTTTCCCAGGCCACTTTCCTTATCATCCAGTAATGCCAGGCGTGCTAATTGTTGAAGCAATGGCACAAGCCGCAGCTATTCTTTCTTTCAAAACCATGAATGTAAAGCCAACAGATGATGCGGTTTACTATTTTGCAGGTATTGATAGCGCTCGCTTTAAGAAGCCTGTGTCGCCAGGAGATCAGTTGATCTTGAAAGTGAGTATCGATCGTATTCTTCGTGGTATTTGGAAGTATAAAGGTGTCGCACTCGTTGACGATCAAGTTGTTGCTGAAGCAGAAATGATGTGTATCCTTAAAGAAATAGCATAAGCGCTTTATGTCAGTGATTAAAATTCATCCAACCGCTATTGTTGATAGCAATGCTCAGCTTGCATTAGACGTTGAGATTGGCCCTTATTCGATTATTGGGCCAAATGTTCAAATCGATAGTGGAACAAAAATTGGGCCGCATGTCGTTGTGACAGGACATACTTCTATTGGAAAAAATAATCAAATTTTTCAATTTTCTTCACTAGGCGAAGCCCCGCAAGACAAAAAATACAAGAATGAGCCGACAAAGCTTGAAATAGGTGATAACAACACCATTCGTGAGTTTTGTACTTTTAATGTAGGTACTGTTCAGGATAAAGGCACGACAGTTATTGGAAATAATAATTGGATTATGGCTTATGTTCATGTTGCGCATGACTGCCATATTGCCAATAATACGATTTTAGCTAATAACTCATCTTTAGCCGGTCATGTTGATATTCATGATTATGCGATACTAGGTGGCTTTACTTTGATCCATCAGTTTTGCAAGGTCGGCTCACATGTAATTACTGCCGTTGGTTCAGTGGTTTTTAAAGATATTCCTCCTTACGTGACTGCTGCAGGTTATGATGCTAAGCCGCATGGAATCAATTCAGAAGGATTGAAACGCAGAGGTTTTACGCCAGAAAATATCACTGCAATTAAGCGTGCTTACAAAACCTTGTATCGACAAAGTTTGACGCTAGAAGAGGCAAAGGCTGCCTTAACCTCACAAGCATTAGATCACCAAGAACTTAAAGTAATGCTGGACTTTTTGTCATTATCCACACGCGGTATCGTGCGTTAAAAATCATGCGTAAGCTCGTTGGTATTGTTGCTGGCGAAGCTTCCGGCGATTTAATCGGAAGTCACTTGATTAGGACACTGAAAAAACAACGTCCAGACTTGGATTTTGTTGGTATCGCAGGGCCTAAAATGATCGCTGAAGGCGCTCAATCTTTATATCCCATTAGTAAATTGTCATTGCATGGTTACGGATTTGATGTGTTGAAAGAAATACCTGGTTTATTAGGTATTCGCCGTGCTTTAGTCAAATATTTCAAACACATCCAACCATCTGTTTTTATTGGTATTGATGCACCTGATTTTAATTTTTCACTTGAACGTAAACTGAAAAAGAGTGGTATTAAAACAATACATTATGTCAGTCCATCAATCTGGGCTTGGCGTAAGGGGCGTATGTCCAAAATAAAACGTTCTGTTTCACA
>JBEDFH010000148.1:0-2687 GCA_041175265.1 Pseudomonadota bacterium
GTTGATGGTTTTGTAGCTGAAGGTTCAGGCGAAAACGTCTTTATTGTTCGCAACGGCAAGTTGATCACACCCGACCTCACCAGCGCATTAGAGGGCATTACTCGTGACACTATCGTTCAATTAGCTGGAGAGATCGGCTTGCAAGTGGTTGAAAAGCGCATCACAAGAGATGAAGTTTATTCAGCCGACGAAGCGTTCTTCACAGGGACAGCCGCTGAAGTTACTCCAATCCGCGAATTAGATAACAGAGCGATTGGTGAAGGCAAGCGTGGTCCGATTACCGAAAAACTACAATCCATGTATTTTGATGTCGTTAAAGGTAAATCAGCAAAACATGCTGACTGGCTCACATTGGTTTAATTAAAGCAAAAAGGAAAGCATCACATGGCAAAGAAGACTAAGGAAATTGAAGTGCGCGCAAAAGATTTACCACTTCACTGCCCAACGGAAGAAGTCGCTTTGTGGTGCTCTCATCCGCGAGTATTTTTGGATTTAGCAGACACTGGCCGAGCAAGCTGCCCTTACTGCGGAACAAAATACAAACTCAAAGCTGGCGAAACAGCTGGACACCACTAATTAGAATTTAGTGAACCCTACGCGCTTACCCCACAAGCGCATGACAATATCTTCCGCATCATCGTGAGTACTGTTGCTCCAAAAATCGACTTGCCCTATTTTAGCTTCGCCGTTTAATAAACGAGTATCTTCCAAACGACGTTTTAATTCTTTTGCTACCGCAGCACCCGTATCAATCAACACCACACCATCCCCAGCTAGATTCTCAATCAGAGGTCTAACAAAAGGATAATGCGTGCATCCAAGTACAATCGTATCAGCGCCCGCAGCGATTAGAGGCTTAACATAGCTTGCTAATAAGTCTTGAGCAGCAGTCGAATCAAGCTCGCCACGCTCCACACATTCAACCAATCCGTGACACGCTTGCGTCACAACTTCGACCTGTTGACCATAATGTTCAAGTAAGGCAGCAAACTGAGCGCTCTTTAAAGTACCACTGGTCGCCAACACACCAACGACTCCTGTTTTAGTAGCAGCCGCCGCTGGTTTAACGGCAGGCTCCATGCCAATAATCGGCAAATCATATTTTTGGCGTAACAAATCTACAGCAGCGGCAGTCGCCGTATTACAAGCCACAACCAAAGCTTTAGCGCCTTTACTGATCAGAAAGTCTGCAATCCAAATAGCGCGTTCCTGAATAAACTCAGGCGTCTTATTCCCATAAGGCGCAAATTTAGAATCTGCGACATAAATCAAATCTTCATTAGGTAACAAAGTGTGAATATGATTCAACACAGAAATACCACCAACGCCTGAATCAAAGACGCCAATTGGAGATTTGGAAGTAGGTGTTGCGATAGTATTCAAAATATAAGGCATGGCAAAAGAATTGCTTAAGAGTTTAGCTGAACTCATAGACGAATGTCATCGTCTGTCTCACGCATCAGTTACAATAAAGGCTTAATTAGAGGATTGATATGAGCAATAGACTAAGTAAGATCTACACAAGAACAGGTGATAGCGGCACAACAGGCCTTGGCGATGGCTCTCGCGTTAACAAAGATAGCTTACGCGTAACTGCAATGGGTGATATTGACGAACTCAATGCCGTGATTGGTTTATTACGCACAGAACCTATCCCAGAAAAAATTCAACACACTTTAGATGATGTGCAACATGACTTATTCGACCTAGGTGGGGAAATATGCATTCCTGGGTACATCATGGTAAAGCCAGAACGTATCGTTGCTCTAGAAAACACGCTAGATGAACTGAATTTAAAACTCGCACATTTAGAAGAATTTATCTTACCAGGCGGGACTCGAGGAGCAGCTTACTGTCACTTAGCACGCACTATTTGCCGCAGAGCAGAACGCTCCTTGGTAAAACTAAGCCGCGAAGAAAGTATTACAGAGACATCCATACAATATCTTAATCGCTTATCTGATTTATTATTTGTGATGTGTCGTAGTATTAATCAAGCCGCAAACGTTGCAGACGTGCTTTGGCACAACAAAACAGAGTAATTCCGGAGTTCCCTTTTCACGCAGGCTTATCAGTTATAATCTGCGCAACTTAAAACCAAAGTAACGATGCAATTCACTGAATGATTAAAAAACTAATACAACGCGTATTTAATAGCGGCAAAAAACAATCAAAACAAGCCCGCCACAACAGTGATGGCCTAACAAACAGCAATGCACAACGTATCGCTAGCAAAGTGCATCGTATTGATAAAAAGCTATTGAGTCATGGTGCACTTAAAACAACCGAAGGCTTGCAAAAAGCAGGCTTTGAAGCTTTTGTTGTAGGTGGTGCGGTACGTGATTTATTACTTAAAAGACGCCCAAAAGATTTTGACATTGCGACTAATGCGACGCCTGAACAGGTTAATCGAATATTTAGACGATCACGCATTATTGGCCGCAGATTCAGACTAGTACACGTCATGTTTGGCGAAGAAACCATTGAGGTTTCGACTTTCCGCGGCAGTCACCTTAATGAAGAAAACGAATCACGTAGCAAGATAGCCGACTCAGGCCGCATCTTGCGTGACAACGTATTTGGCAATCAAGCAGAAGATGCTCTACGTCGAGACTTTACGGCAAACGCGCTATATTACGACCCATCTACCGAAGAAGTGCTCGATTTTCATCAAGGGGTTGCTGACA